>PEYN01000051.1:0-5081 GCA_002774355.1 Candidatus Marinimicrobia bacterium CG08_land_8_20_14_0_20_45_22
TCGCTCCTCCCGAATAATCGGGATTCGCTTCGTTACAACAGCATAGTTTAATATAACTAGGCTTGATTCGGAAGAAGATTAACTATACACTTTAATATTTCGCATTATTTACCTTTCTTCTTTATTGCCTAACATATGTTTATCTTGCATCATTTGCTTCTTTCATGGTTTCTACATGTAGAAACCTTTCTTAACCTTATTGGCTGTTCCCGATTTTTACTTTCATATTTCATCCAACTCCTTATCACCCTTTTAAAAACCACTTAATTTTAATCATTTATAATCCGCTTGTCAAGTCCTCCAACCTGACACATATTCTCTGCATTATCATAACAATTCAGTGTTAATCAGCGTCAGTGTTTAATCTCGTCTCAATGCTCCGCTCTGAGACGATAAGGATAAATAGTTGGGGGAGATTCTTCTACTCATGGATAAATCCATGGGCTATAAACAATGGAAATTATCATTTGGATCCCTGCCGTCAGGTCTGAATCCGGTTTTTCGTCAACGTTTGTCGGTAATCCCGATTTACACCCGGAATCAGAGACATTCCATCATGCAAAATGGAATATCCATCTCACAATTCATATAATCTATTTTACATTTCGAAGAATCCATGTGGATTTGATGAAAAGCGCCAATCGCCAAAATCCAAATCCCAAACAAATTAAAAATCCCATAAAAAAAATGTTTTTAGTTGCCAACTAACGCCCAACGCTCAGCCACGTTGAAACTGCCCCAGGCACTGGCTGAATTGAGTGGTCAGTCTATGTATTTAATTTTCGTTAATACCGTACTACTCAATAATTTTATCCTTTAACGCTTTAAATATTCTTTTATCATTTCGAACATCAACGAAGGTAGATTCATTGTATATTGGCGCCCCGAATATGATAAATGATTTTTCGGAATTGTCAATTGCATAATCTAAAATTTGTGGAGTGTCCGGCGCCCAGGATGAAAGTCCCGATATGAACGATCCCAGATATATTCTTTCATCGTTAGCAATTAATACAAAAGGCTTCCCAAAATAATATGAAAAAATTCTCAATGTATCCCCTACAAAAAAACGGGAGAAGTATTCATTTAGATAGACTTTATGATCTTCTTTTTGATAGGCAATAATATCATCATAAGTGATTGAAGGCATATCCTTCAATTCGATATCTGCCAATACCGAATCTTGAACATCAATCGTCGTTAGTGTATCGTTTTTTAATAGGTACAAAGCAAATCTATCCTGATATTCGGTATCATCCGAATCACCACAGGATATAAAAATGATCGATAAAATTGTATAAGCAATTATTGTAAACAGATCTTTGAAAACTTTTAGCATAAATTGAGGCTATCCCAATTCAAAGTAGGATTCCTTTGTTATTTCTTCGCCCTGGTCATTTTGAGTTTGAATTTTGACTTTAATTCGGTCGCCGGATTCAAAATAGGCTGTCGAAGTAGAAGTTACACGACCAAGGATACGACGGTCATATATTTCTAAATACTCTCCCCAGCTTTCCCGACGGCTAATCGTCACTCGCGCACTATTCCAGTTCTTGTTAAAAACCGAGATTTCTTCTTCATTATAGTCGAAAGTAATTTCGACATTCAGGAGTTCAATCGACAATTGCCCATTCACCGGCTCCATCACTTCCCAATTAGTGCAGGAAGGGAGAAGTAATAAAACAGTGATGATTAGTATTACTCTATTTTCCATTTTAGCAATCTCTTATATATGATAATTGATACAAACACACACAAGTAAGACAATATTGTTAGAATACTGATAATTTTTTAAAAAATCTTTAGAAAACGACATAACCATTCTCACCGATTTTTTCATTATGTCCGATATGCAGTACTTTTGAAAAGCACTCCTGACAAAGCGGATAGATACGAACGCTTCCTGGTAATTTTATCAAATTTGCTATATTGCTTGTAACAGTATCGATCTCAGAAGTAGAAATTTTACATTCAAAAACCGACTCTTGTACTCGCTGGCCGACTGATTCCAGATACTTGGAAATCTTCGTTCTGGAATCGTCATCTGTAATATCATAAACAATTAATGCAATCATGCTAATGGATGCGATACGGTCGGTATTTTTCTTGTCTTTCCTGACAGAGATTTACTATTTGGTTTGCCTGATAATCGAACAATCCAAGAAAATCAATTTCCGACTCTACATACGGGTGATTAAACTTAGTTTGCAAACGGGTCTCGATCAGAGAAATATATTTTTTCTGAAAGTCCTTCTTCATCAGATATGGATATTTCTGATTTTCATTTTTACTAAAATTAGCCAGACTAACCTGATTACGGTGAATCATCTGAATTACAAGACTATCGATAATATGCCTGAACTCTTCCTGAAGATCACAGGCCAACGCCAGATAACGGTCTTGTGTAAAATGATACCAACCGATCGCCGGATTCAAATTATTGCCCATCAGGGTAGTTGCTAAATGATGATAGAGTACGGAATATCCAAACGAAAGCAGAACATTGATCGGATCCGTCGGGGGATGTTTTTGGCGATGATTGAAATTCCATTCCCGTGGAATCTGACTGGTAAGAGTCTCAAAATAGATGGCCGCGGCTTTTCCTTCAAACCCTCTCAGTGAATTTAAATTTGTCTCCTGTTCGCACCGATCTTCTAAAATAGAAAATTGCCGAAGTACACTGTCTTCCCATTTCTGCCTCCTCGCGATAACGGCATAATTATGAATCTTTGCGCGAACGATTTCCTTGGCAAAGGCAATCACGAACTGTTCGTTTAGCGATTTCTCAACTTGTTTTTGCCAAATCTGGAAGTCAGTTTGAAAGGCCGGGACAGAGCAATAGGTTTCCCCTGTGCGTGAACAGAAAAAAGTCGGGATGTTTCTACGGCTTAGTTCAATAACGGCCGGTAACGTTATACTCGGTTTTCCATAATCGACGATGAAGCGGATTTGCGATAAGGGAATTTTCTTGCCGGATTCTTTAGGATAGTCCCGATTCGTAATTATCAGGGTCTGATACGAAAGTCTGGCGAATACAGCAGAATCCGATAAATAAACCGGAAAGGAATTCATGTTTTGATTGACACTATCGATTAAAGCAAATTCTTTTTTCTTCCCGTATTGAACCGGTTGGATTTCCTTTATTTTCCGAAAATCGACATTAGACAACCAACTGTTTTTGGGTATTGCTTCTGGGACTGGAATTAATACCGGTGCATTCTTAGTCTTTTTGGGTTCTTTTTCGGTCTCCAATACAACCGACTTGCAGAATATATATCCGAGATACTGAAATCCGGAATCAAAATGAGTCAAGTGCGTCTTGGCGGGTTTTAACTCCAAGGCGAGATATTGCAAGGCTTTCTTTACCTCATCAAGTGCGGACTCGGCTTCCTCTTTAGTCTTGCATAAAATTACAAAATCGTCCGCATACCGAATCAATCGAAATTTATCCTGCAAACCTTCATCAAATTCATCTAATAATAAATTTGCCAAAAGCGGAGAAATGGCTGAACCCTGAGGAAGTCCTCGATCTCTCAGGAGGTGCTGACCATGATATATGACGGTTTGGCTAACCCATTGCCGTATAAACGGAATCACCGGATCATCATCTAAAATGGCATCTAACTTTTGATATAGCAATTCCCATTTCACATTATCAAAAAACGATTCAATATCGGATTCCAGAACATAGCGGTATCCTTCGTCATAGGCTTTCTGAATAGCATTGGCCGCACTCTCACGCGAAAATCCTTTCCGATATGCAAATGAACTGTCTTCTAATAATTGATCGATGGATGGCGATAAAACCTGACATACGGCTCTTTGAAAAACCCGATCTCTGATTGCCGGTATTGCCAATGCTCTGATCTTTTTCTCGTTGACCGGTAAAATAACTCCGCGCAGATCTTCAGATATGTATTTCCCCGAAATAATGTCAGTTTTTAACTGCTTCAAATTATCATATAATCCGGCTTCAAAAACAGAAATTGATTCTCCGTCGGAACCCGCTACTCCACGATTGGCTTTCACCTCATAAAAAGCCGCTCTCATATTTTCATCCCGGATTGCGCGATTCAACACCGTCAACGCCGGTCGGAATAACGATTTCCGAAATTCCGGGAGATCGATGATATACTTGCCAAAACCTTTAGCGCTGTTGTTTCCGGCATGAGCAAATTGACCCAGAACCAACACTTTTTTCCAGTACTCCTGTGAATTTAAACGTAGCCGAACCGTGCCAATAATTCCGCCAAATGTCTTTTTTAAAGAAGTATAAGGCGCATCGACCCAGATTAAATTCCGATCGATAACTTCAAAACCGGTTATGTCCGGTTCCTGATATTCCGGTATTTGTGATCCGGATAGTTTATTCAGATCATAAAGGCGGTTATACAGTAGTTGAAAGAAGCGACCAGGATCGAAGAACGACGGATCAAAATAGGCTTTTCCTTCCTCCGGATTTTTACGATCCATTCTTAAAGGAGTTATAAACCGAAGAGTCACCTCATCACATTCTCGGATTACACCCAGCATTTCACCCATATCGGGTGTTGGCACCTCTGAAAAATCCTTTACTGAAAACCGTTGGAAAGGTTCGGTATTGTCCCGGAATTCAGAACGGGCGATGAGTGCATCCCTGATTTTCGTGCCGGTATTTTCGGAATCATAAAAAATCGTGTATGAAAAATTATACGGGTCTCCCGCCTGATATTCAATGAGACCGACCTCAACCGGAAAAAGAACGATATCTTTCCCTAATGTGTTTTGCTTGAGTGCCTTACAGAGTAACCCATTCAATGCTGGTCCGTGAAAATAATGAAAATTCATCGGCTCTTCCAGTCGCATTTGAATAAAGTACTGCCGAAAAGTGAGGTTATCTAAAAACTCAGTACTCAAAAGTATTTCCTTTCATCGATTTTTAAAATTTACCTTTTAGAAGATTGGCTCTACGCCTCATTTCCCGCAGTAGCGGGACTTCGCCGGAGTAAATATCCCGCATTCTGCGGCGCTCAGTTTTTTTACGAACTTAGCGGGCTTTGCGAGAGAGATTTCCTCTCGCGTCTCGATTGGCTCTACGCCTC
>PEYN01000051.1:5139-5281 GCA_002774355.1 Candidatus Marinimicrobia bacterium CG08_land_8_20_14_0_20_45_22
GATTGGCTCTACGCCTCATTTCCCACAGTAGCGGGACTTCGCCGGAGTAATATCCCGCATTCTGCGGGGCTCAGCTTTTTTTACGAACTTAGCAGGCTTTGCGAGAGAGATTTCCTCTCGCGTCTCGATTGGCTCTACGCCT
>PEYN01000052.1 GCA_002774355.1 Candidatus Marinimicrobia bacterium CG08_land_8_20_14_0_20_45_22
AGTTAATGCGAACAAATATAGTGTCAATGTCGTTGTAATTATTTTCATGGTCGCTGTCTTTTTATTATGGCTTATAACGGTATCGGGCTATACGAAGTCCCGCTGAAAGCGGGATTTGGGCGAGTAAAACGAGCTGTATAGCCCGTGTTATATGACCCGAACGAGGTGAAGGCAAGGCTTCTGAAGGAAGCCGAAGAGTTCGAAAAACCTCTTTCATTAACGGTGGCAGGGCATCTATTCATCCATTCACCCTTTGGCAATTTCATCAAATCCCTTTAAATCCCAAATTTTCTCTGAGATCTTTTTGTATAATTCTTGACGGGCAATAATTTCTTCTTTCTTGAACTCATTATAAGGTTTAAAGGGCAAATCATATTCGGAGATAAATTTTGAAAACGAGGGATTCTTTTCATAACAATTTGTATGAAGTGAGCGAGCTAGTAAGTTTTGAGCAAAATAATGAGGAAGTTTATCCTCATATGGTAAATCACTATAACTTTTGTTGAAATCGCCAGGTAAAAGTAACAAGTCGCCCAATCTGTTCCTCATCTCATCAAACTCTCCTTCGTGATCAAATTCGTCTTTGTGTTCTTCAAATTTATCTGCCCAAATGTGTTCTATCTCGGACGGATTCTTTATTTCTTTGGAAAGATATCTTACAATATCACTATCTATACCTGATTTTTCTTCTATGAATTGCGTTATCCTTGCAAGAAAGAAGTGAACAAACTTTCTGTTTTGCTGATGTAATCGAAAAGTGTCAAGACCTTCAAGAGTTTCTTCCATCCTTTCTATTTTTGTTTTCAACGTTTCTGCCAAATCATCTAAATTCTTATCTCTTATCTCTTTCATTAATGTAAAGATACTGTAACTTATAGAACTATATCCCAATGTTCTCCGATTCACAGAACGTAATACAATAAACATCTCAATAAACTTGGATACCAAATTTATCTTTTTATTAATCGTTTTTTCATCATCCGTAGAGTTTATGCTTGCCAATATTAGTGGTGGTTGTAAAGTAAAGTTATTTTGGTAGTTATAATAAACATAAGGGAGTTCTTTGTCAAAATTAATCGAGGCTTTCCAAATTTTTTCATATACATTTGAGTAAAATGTAAATTGTTTTGTCACAAATTCATAAAAGTCATTGGGTTTCTTTAACCCCAACTCTGTTTTGTTTTCTCTTACCCATTTATGAAAAGAAGTGCCAATGATTTCGAAATCCTTGTTTGTAGCTCCCTTTTTCCTCTCTCTTATTGTTTGAGCATGTTTTGCTCGTAACCATGCCTTGAAAAAGTTAAATTCTTCTTCTTTGTCAATATCTATAAGTTTTAATATTTGTTTCTTCCATATTTCATTAGCTTCTTGTTTTTGTGTTTCATCTGTAACATTAGCAATAAGATATCCCTTAAGCATGTCTGTAGGACTTAAACTCATTCCTCTATCATTCATGGTTTCAAAAATAGTATATGCATCCTCATCAGAATAGGCAATGATTTCCACAAGGTCTACATTATCAATAAGCCAATCAATAAAGTAAGGCAAAGTACTCCCATCGGGAAAATATTCAACTATATCATTATATCTTTCTTTAATATTTTTAAGTGATATACCTCCCACATCCAACATATCTGCGCTTTCTCCTTTGAATAAATTATCTATCAATTTGTTCCTTTCCTCAACGTCTATGTTAAACGATTTCTTTCCGTATCGCTCTGAAAAAATAAGATTTTTAATATCCACTTTTTCATCGCTGTCTTTTTGTAGATTATTGAGATGTATTAGTAAAAGTGTTAGAGTTGTTAATCTTTGTTGCCCATCAATGATGAATGTTTTATCTTCTTTCTGGCTTATTATGAATGATCCTAAAAAATAGTGAGGATAATTCTGAACGGCCGTCCTTTCTTGTCCTTCCTCATAACTGTCCATAAATTTGTTTTCAAGGTCATCTAATAAAGTAGTTACATGTTCGGTTTTCCAATTATACTCTCTTTGATATACATCTATATTATATTTCTTATTTTCTAAGATTTCTCTTATAGTTTTGGATCTTCCGTCTATTTTCTTCATAGCCATATTCAATACCTCCAGTTCTAATGAATTTTATGCCCTGCCACTTCATTATGTTATTCTTATATTGAAGAGGTTTTTCGAATTTCATATAACTAGTGAATAAACGAAATCTATGGCGTATATCTGCCCGTTTTGGGTAGGATAGACGCAATATGGCGTTTATTTTGCTTTTAAAATTTATGTTCATTTCTCCTGACTTTTTGCTCTTAAAATTGCCTGGTCAAGTGGATTGGCGATTTTACCTAAGATCTTCTTGCTCACATGGGTATAAATTTCGGTCGTTTTTGAACTGGCATGTCCCAGTACTTCCTGAATGTAGCGCAGGTCAGTGCCGTTTTCCAATAAGTGAGTAGCAAATGAATGACGAAGACTGTGAACAGTGACCGGTTTCCTTATTCCGGCAATTTTTAAAGCGCGCCTGAAAACATTTTGGATACTGCGCTCCGACAAATGACTGTGACCCTCAGCGCCTTCAAACAAATAATCCGAGGGTTTATAGGCTTTATAATAATTTCTCAGTATTTCCAAAACCACATCGGATAATAGCGTGTAGCGGTCTTTTTTCCCTTTTGCCTGCCGGATATGAATCAATTTACGTTTACTGTCAATATCGTCAGCTTTTAATCTGACGACTTCACCGACCCGTAATCCGGCGGAGTAAATGAGCAAAAGCATGGTTTTATGTTTTAGATTTTCGACCGATGCAATAATCTTAAGCACATCTTCCTGATCCAGTACATCCGGTAATTTCCGTTCCTTCTTCGGTCGTGGAAGATTCCGAATAACGAAAGGCATTTTGTATAATTCGACATACAAAAATCGTAGCGCATTGAAAACCTGATTGACAGTTGAGGCTGCCACATTTTCGTTTTCTATCAGATGTAATAAATATGCCCGAATGTCATCGTTCTTGATTTTTCTCGGGTGAAGTGGCGAAATATATCGTACGAAAGCACGCAGGCAGCTGAGGTAACTTTGAATGGTCTTACCTGAGTAATTCCTTAGAAGCATCTCCTTTCGGACGGTTTCAAAAAGTCCGACGGGCAAAATTTCGTCCTTCGAACTCACAGGTATCTCTGGTGTCGAAAAGGATTTCATTTCCTCTTATTCTACAAACTAAAATCGCCAATTCCAATAAAATAGTTGGTTCTGCTGAATATCACGGATTACTGAATGAATTATGTTGTTTCCTCAGTACTGTATTTTTATCTCGAAATCCCTGCGGTCGGGCGTTTTGATCAGAATCATCTGGTCGGTCGTCGAATAATAAACGCCTTCCGCTTGCCGGTTTAAATCATCAGCCGCTTTTACGAGGGGAAGCGGACTGCTGCCAACGCTGACCCCGACCGGCGGGCGCTGGGAGATGACTTTGAACAGGTAATTCTGGCGCGGCGGCTTAAAACTGGACTTTTCGCGACTGACGAGGATTTTCCAGGCATCGGTCGTGGCTTGGCAGGTGTATTTAGTCAGAGCGTAGACGCCTTTTTCATATTCGTAAGAAGCGCCGTCATCTTCATAAAGTGTATAGGAGCTTTCGCCGGCGGGGTAGATCAGCATTTCGGTCTCGGTAATCGGTTTTTCGCCGACGTACTGCTGAACGGCCTGCATTGGCAGGAAACCGCCTGCGTGCAGGAAATAGGGAATCTGTTTCAGCGGTACTGTCTGGAGAATCCACTGTTTACCGGAATAGAATCGTTGTTGGTTCAGGTCGTACCAGTCGCCTTCAGGCAGGTAAAGCCGCTTGAACTCGTCGGTTTCGGAGAGCACCGGGGCAACCAGTAGATTATCGTCGAGCATGAATTGGTCCTGAATTTCGGTTCGGTAGCATTCCGGGTCGTCCTGGAAATTGAAAAACACCGGGCGCATGACCGGCCAGCCGTTTAGACTAGCGCTGTAAAATTCATTATAGAGGAAAGGCAGAAGGCGGTAACGCAGATTGAGAAAATCGTGCACGGCGTTTTTGACATCCACGCCAAATGTCCAGGGTTCCTTGCGGCGGGTGTCCCAGGCGGTGTGCTGGCGGAAAAGCGGGGTGAAGGCGCCGAGTTCCATCCAGCGGATGTAAAGTCTTTCCGAAGGATTACCAACGAATCCGCCAACGTTACTGACGATTGACCACCATTCACAAACACAGGCAGTCCGTTCAGATATAGCCGGAGAGCACCGCTGGTTTTCACCAAAGCGATATGCGCCCAGCTATCAACTGCCCATACAACGCATCAAACAAATAAACTTCACTGATTTTTCCGGATAATCCGCCGCGCATGAGAATGTAAGAAATCACATGATAACCGCCGCTATGCCCGGAAAGGACAATGTTCCCCAAATTCTGCACCTTGATTTTATTGTTTTGCTTCAGAAAAGTCAAAACATCAGCGATGAAACGGGAAAATCCGTCCGAATCTTCCAACTTACCGCCGAACGAGTCCGGTGCGTTTTTCGGTCCTTGCGGAATGATCAGGATGGCGTTTTTCCCGCTCGCTGAAAACTGCTCAACGAGTTTGAAAGTCGATAAAACACTGTCGATATTATTATACCAGCCGTGAAAATGTACAACGATGTCAACTTGATCCGTCTGCCGGTAGTTTTTAGGAATAAATACAGCGACGCTGGAATCGGAATAATGTTGTTCAGTCGAATAAACTTTTCCTTCATACTCATGGCCGTTCATTCTCGCCGGATGCGGAAAAGGCGCCGATGAAATCCGCGTCACGATCAGGTCGCCGTATTCTGCATAACAAGTCGATAAATCACCAGCGAAAAGAATCGACAACGAAACGATCAATCCAATAATTATTTTCCTCATTTCACCGCTTTGATGCCAATTTATTGTTGTTACAATCCAATTTCATCGCCGGGAATTTTGTTTTCGATTTTCGTATTGACATCGAAGTTGAACAGATTCTCCGGATGCGTCAGCCGAACCATTTTTACGTTTTTAATGTCATCCACTTTGACTAACTGATCGGATAAACCATTTGTGGATTTTTGGCTCGACCAGTAAAGCATGAACTTTTTGCCCGATTCGTCGATGTACCAACCAAGAAAAACGACCGAATGCCCGAGTCCGCCTTTCCATGAAATATTCAGAAAATCTCCCGGACGCGCGTCGATTGGCGAAACAACATCACCCATTTTCGTGTACTGCACCATAGAAAAATGCGTACCGAAACCATCCGCATTCCAGTATCCCCAATTCTTAACGCCGTCTTCCCGCCTGCCGCCATTTGGTTCTTGCATGCGCATCGCCTCCAGCCGAACGTCATCCAGTTTATCGCTTTGTTTAGGTAAAATCAGATTCAGCGCTTCGATAAATGCGGCATAACTGGAACTGGAGCAATAACTCGTTTTCCGCGGCGCATCAATCAACTGATGGCCGAACAGCGCAAGATCATAACCGATTGGCGATTCAGTCGGGATCGAATCTTTTCCGGTAAAATATCCGCCGCCGTCCATTGCAGTCGCTTGTACGATGTCAATCGCTTTCAGAACGAACGAATTATAACCGGAAACATATTTATCAAAAGTCGCGGCGTGCTTTGTATGATGGGCGCCGTTCTCCAAATCAGATTTTTTTAATAGAAACCATTTACCGTCCGATTGGGTCGCTATGTTTTCTTTTCCTAGATTCATCTTATTAACTTGAGCAAAGCCAAGCGCTGAAATCAAAAGAATTGCCATTAGTCGTTTCATCTAAAAATACCTCCATTCAACCACGAATGAACGCCAATAATCCAGCAGTTTCGGGATTTAGTTTTCATTTTTTAACTCCCAAACAATATTTTTTTAAAAGCTAAATCGTTCATCGCATCACGCTCATCATAAAATATCCGCCGGCGACAACCAACACGAATATGCCGTAGATTTTAACGGCTTTATTATCCATGCTTAAAAACCACTGAAAGGATTCTTTAACGCGTCCAGTTGAAATCATATAAAAAATGCCGTCAACAAACAACGCAAGACCGGCGACGAGCGCAAACCATGTCTCTTTCGTCTCTTGACGAAAATAGAGTGTCCCGAGTCCCATGGCGATCTCGGCGATTCCCATCAGGTAAAAGAGTTCCCTTTCGATCATTTGATTTAACAATTTTTTAAATAGCACCGGAAACAGAATAATGATTGCGCCTGCTATCAAAAAGAATGTGCTAATTAGAATATAGAAAAGGTTCATTTCAAAGCACTCCCAAACGATACATTTTTTCGATCATCCGCCGGAGTAACGGATTTTCCCCCGTGATTGCGCCGCTTGGACAAACCTCCTGACAGCAGAAGCAACGAATACATTGGGTATAATCGTATTTTGGCGGGCGATTGTGTCCTTTCGTCCAATTCAATGCTTTCGGACTCATCGGACACTGACGCACGCACGCGCCGCATAATGTGCATTTCTTACTGTCAATCACCGGTCGCGTCGAAACGTAATTTTTGGTTAACCGGTATTTCCAAGCCTGATTGAAACGCAATTCCTGCGAGCGTTGAACAATAAAATCCGGTCGGTAAAAATCGGAAATCGGGTCGCCAACAATGGTGATATTTTCTGCTTCCATATTACCAAGACCGAATTTCTCGCCGTAATAATTCGTCAGCACTAATTCCGGAGGAACGTTGATAATTCGACACGCCGTGGAATCCACGGAAACGGGATCGGTCGATAAAATTAGCAAGTGAAGCGGAACTAATGAGCCAAAAGTCGGGCCGTTGCCCTGCATCGCCTGAACGGCGTCCATGATGACAAGGCGTTGACGAATCAGGAGGTTTAGATCGACAAGCATTTTGGAGAAATCGGCGACCGCTGGAAGTTTAACGTGGAATTCCGGCTTCTGAAATCCGGGAACACACCCAAACAAGTTTTTAACCGCTCCGGTCAACCGCGTCAGATGATGCGTTTTAAGTTTTGGTAAATTAATCAGACCATCCGCCGACAAGATGCTCGAAGCGATGTTGAATTGTCTTCGTTGTTCGCCGCCATCTGAATAAACCGATGTTCCTGTTTCAAAATCGGCAACCGGAATTTTTAACTCTTTCGCAACGGCAGTTAAACCGGCTACCTGCGAAATATTCGCAAATTTATCGGCGGGCGGCGAGTCGCCGTAGGAAGCGTTTATTGCTTCGGAAAGGAGTTTTTTGGCGACTGCGCGAAACACCGCCGGATGCGTCGTTACGCCGTATTCCGGTTTATGGCGGCTGAGCAGATTCGGTTTGAGAATGATGGATTCGCCCTTCTGAAATAATGCAGACAAACCACCAAGCAGTTCAATTCCTCTTTCGACGGCACTTTCTACTTCCGCAAAATCATAAGATTTGCATTTGACCAGCGCAACGAGCGATTTTTTCTGAAGATTATCCGACGGCGAATTTCGAGTCGATTGCATGTTTTGCTGATTCTGCTCAGAAGAGGTTTTCATCAGATTTCCGGTTCTTTCCGTTCGGGCTTTGCGCGGCGTTTTCCTTCGACAATAATCACGAATTCGCCTTTCGGCGGCGTCAGACTAAAGTGACGGATCAGTTCGGAAATCGGCGCGCGACGAAATTCTTCAAACACTTTCGTCAATTCGCGACAACAAGCGGCAGGACGGTCGCCCAGAAAATCGTGTAAATCTTCCAGCGTTTTGACGATGCGGAACGGACTCTCGAAAATGATGATCGTTCTTGGCTCGATCGCGAGTTCTTGCAATCGCGTTTTCCTACCTTTCTTCCTCGGCAGAAATCCTTCAAAACAGAACCGATCTGTCGCAAGTCCCGAAGCAACCAGCGCCGTTAAGATGGAAGAGGCGCCGGGAATCGGAACGACTGGAATGTTATTCGCGATGGCTTTGGAAATTAATCGATAACCGGGATCGCTCAAGCCGGGCGTTCCTGCATCTGAAATGAGCGCAATGTTTTCGCCCGACAGAAGACGCGTCACCAGCTCCGAACTGCGCGATTCTTCGACTTGTTCGTAGTAACTGATCTGTTTCGTCTGAATTCCGTATCGTTTCAGCAGAATTGACGAATGGCGCGTATCTTCAGATGCGATCAACTGCACGCTTTTCAACGTTTCGACAGATCGAAAAGTTATGTCTTCGAGATTTCCAATCGGCGTTGCGACGATATATAAGGTTCCAGGAATTTTCACGGCTCTAATTTATCATTTCTAAAAAACAAAGGACAGGTAAACTTCCTATCCTTTGCCGATACTTCAGGTTTTCCCTGGCGTACCCTACACTCCAAATAATTCACACGGCTTAAATCAATCAAACTCTGGTCAATCGACGTCGAATTTGATTCCTTGAGCCAGCGGGAGTTCCTTGCTCCAGTTGATTGTATTCGTTTGTCTTCTCATATAGGCTTTCCATGCGTCGGAACCGGATTCGCGACCGCCGCCGGTTTCCTTCTCGCCGCCGAACGCGCCGCCGATTTCCGCGCCGGATGTACCAATATTGCAGTTTGCAATGCCGCAATCGGAGCCGAGATGCGATAGAAACAGTTCTTCATACTGTAAATTCTTCGTGAAAATTGCCGAACTCAGTCCTTGCGGAACATTGTTATGCTTCTCGATAGCGTCTTCAATCGTATCGTATTCAATAATGTATAGAATCGGCGCGAAGGTTTCGCTCTGGACAATCGGATATTCGTTCTTTGCTTCCATAATCGTCGGTTCGACATAAAAACCATTTTCGAGCCCCGGAATACTCACTTTATTCCCACCGTACAAAACTTTACCGCCCAATTTCTTCGCTTCCTTGATGGCTTTCATCATCGCATCGACGGCTTTTTCGTCAATCAGCGGTCCCATGAGCGTATTGGGCGTCAGTGGATTCCCAATATTTACTTGTCCATAAGCTTTTATGAGACGCGAAACAAAGGCATCTTTCACCGATTTCTGAATGATAATGCGGCGTGTTGAAGTGCAACGTTGTCCGGCTGTTCCCACCGCTCCAAATAATGTTGCGCGCACAGCCATATCGATGTCGGCGTCTTCCGCGATGATAATCGCATTATTTCCGCCGAGTTCGAGAATTGTTCTGCCCAATCTTTTACCAACGGCTTCCCCAATACGCCGTCCCATCTCAATGCTACCGGTCGAACTGATGAGCGGAATGCGTTTGTCGTTGATCAGCGTCTCGCCGATTTCTGAACCTTTACCGACAACCAGCGAAAAGACGCCTGTCAGATCGTATTTATCGATCACCGGTTCGATGATGTGTTGCACAGCGATGGCGGTCAGCGGCGCTTTGGAACTTGGTTTCCAGACACAGACGTCGCCACAAATCGCCGCAATCAAGGAATTCCAAGCCCAAACGGCGACTGGGAAGTTGAACGAAGTAATGATCCCGACAATTCCATACGGATGATATTGCTCGTACATGCGATGGCCGGGACGTTCGCTATGCATCGTTAAACCATATAGCATCCGGCTTTGTCCAACCGCGAAATCGGCTACATCGATCATTTCCTGAACTTCTCCCATGCCTTCGGCTTTGATCTTTCCCGTTTCCAGCGAGACCAATTCGCCAAGCGGTTCTTTATATTCACGGAGAATATCGCCGATCTCGCGAACGATCTGACCGCGTTTCGGTGCCGGAATCACACACCAATTTTTAAATGCCGCCTGCGCTGATTGGATGACGATTTCGTAGTCATCTTTGTTCGCTTGAATGATTTTAGCAATCGGTTTTCCGTCAATCGGTGAGTAACTGGTCAGTTCCTTGCCGCGCGTTTTAAGCCAGCCGCCAGAATGACCGAGTGTCGCACCGTAATTGACATCCTCAATTCCTAACTTTTTTAAAAATTCGTACATGTGAAAAATCTCCTTTATTGTTATTAAATATTGTTTATTCAGTCTTTGAAATCATAAATGCCAACAATTGGCAAATGATCAGAAGCGATAACGGCTTGCTCGTCTTTGATCACGCCATAGGATTTGACCGAAAACATGCTGTTGTAGAAAATATAATCGATCTTCTTCTCCGGTTCGTCAGATGGATAAGACCAACCGCTTTCCGCCAGCGACATGCCGTAATCGGCGAAATAGTAGGTTAATTCGTATATCTTGCTGGATTTGGGCTGAAGGTTGAAATCGCCCGCCAGAATCACCGGATCTTCGATCGCCCATTCTAAAATGATGTTAAGTATCTCTTTTACCTGCTTGCCACTTTCCGTCGAATCCGTGCTGAGATGCGTCGTATAGACATGCACGCGCCGGCCGCCGATATGCGTGAAAATATGTAAAAGTCCTCGCTGTTCCGAGTTGAGCCGGTTATAAAGCAGTTTGTTCTCGGCGAATTCGATAGGGAACTTGGTCAAAATGGCGTTACCATAAAACCCGCCCTGTAATTCGATGTTCCTTGCGAATGTAAAATTCATGCCGAGTTCCGCCGCGATCATCCGTGCCTGTTCGTCGCCATTCGTTCGCCTTGTTTTGTAATCGACCTCATTCAAACAAACAAAATGCGGTTCCTGCTTGCGAATAACTGAAACGATTCTCGAAATGTCATACTCTCCGTCCATCCCGACGCCATGATGGATGTTATATATCATCACGCGTATCTTTCTCGGCGCAAAGATGTTTTGGATCGCATTTCCCGGATTCGATTGGATAAAAAAGTATCCGATCACGACAAGCGCGACGATCAGTGAGAATCCAATTATTTTACCATGACGTTTTCCGGACTCTTTAGTCATTCATTCTCCAGTAAGGTACTTTCGGATCATCATTCATATCGATCTGTCGAATTGTTCTTTAAACACGGCATAAACCTAAGTTTCATCCACTTACAAAGTCAAGAAAATCTTGAAACAAACTTACAATCATTTTAGTGTTATTTAAAGCACAAACCGAAATCGCCAGCCCCATTATTCCGGTGATCGTTATTGTCTTTTAACCGTTATAGCATTAAATTTTTACGTAAGAATTGAAAGGAGAACAACGTGAATCGAATCGTCAGAATATCCATTTTACTTCTATCGCTCGGCCTCTTCTGTTCCTCATTTGCGCAGAGGAACAATCAGGAATTCCGGGCAACATGGGTGATCACACGGGAAATGATCAGTGGAAGCAATACCGTCGAACAAAACAAGACGTTGGCTCGCAGTATTTTGGACAATCATCAGGAAGGTAATTTAAACGCAGTACTCTGGCACGGCAGACAGAGCGGAACCGCTTATTATACGTCGTCCTACGAACCATGGGGTTATTATGCGGGCGGAAATTATCCCGGTTTTGATCCGCTGGCCTACGCT
>PEYN01000053.1 GCA_002774355.1 Candidatus Marinimicrobia bacterium CG08_land_8_20_14_0_20_45_22
TACCAAAAGGCAAAAGTCAAGGAAAAGGATATTCGTCAATATTATCGCAATTCCGGCAGAACGTACCGTGTTCGGTTCGTCACATTTAACGATCGAAAATCTGCAAATGCCGCCGCGAAAAAATTTCGAAGCAATTCAGTCGGAATGGGAAGTTTTTCCCAACTGACAGAAGCCGGGAAAAGTCCCGGTTTGCGTGAAATTTCGTTTTCAGATGAATCTGAACCAGCGATTCATGAGGCGCTTTTTGCCAAATCGCTGAAAAAGAATCAGATTGTCGGACCAATCCAGACGGAAGATAGACGATTTCTCGTAGTTCAGATTGACGGTTGGACGGACGAAGTCGTCATAACAGACGCTGAAATCCAAAAGCGGTGGAACAATGTAAAAGATCGGGTGAAAGAAAACCGGGCGCAATCCCGATTTGCGGCTCATGTAAGGAATTTGATGAGCGGAAAGCAGATTGTGTTTGAAGAGACAACGCTGATACGACTTTCTACACTTTTGGCGCCAATGTATCTGAAAGACATTGAAGAGAAGAAGGATGACCTATCGAAGGCGCTCTGGCAGCGTGAAGTCGAAGAAAAACAAAATGTCGGAATTACCGCTGAAATGGAGCGGTTGCGAGCTCTACCATTTTTCTCCATCGACGACAAAAAGTGGACTGTTGAGGAATTCGAGACGGCGCTGGAATCCCATCCCCTGATTTTCCGAAAGCGAAAATTCGATGAAAAAGAGTTCCCGAAGCAGTTCCAGTTGGCGGTTGTAGATCTTATCCGTGACAGTTATATCACAGCCGATGCTTATCGTCGTGGATTGGATAAAGCGCCGAGTGTCCGCCAATACGAGGAAATGTGGCGTGACAATCTCATTTCGCTTTATGAAAAACAACAATATTTGGAAAAATCTCACGCTAAAAATGTCTCCGCAAAAGATTATCAGTCGGTCATTGATCGATACTTAAATCCGTACGTGGATTCGCTTCAGGCAAAATATTCTAACCGAATCCGTATCGATATGGACGCTTTTGAGAAAATTCAACTTTCACGGATCGACGTAATTGCTTATCAGAAAAATGTGCCGTATCCGATTCTCGTTCCGCATTTTCCGCTCATCACGACGGATGACCAACTGAACTACGGGCAAAAAATGAATCTGCAGGAATAATTGAACATTATATGCTGAAAACTGATAAGGATTCTATGAAAAATTTATACTTAAAATCAATTTTGCTATTTATCTGTCTTTCCTTTCCGGTTTTGGCGAAAACCTATAAAGGCGCTGAGTTTCGAACAAAAGCCGCTTACACTTACGGACGGTTTGAAGTCAGGTATAAAGCGACGGAAGGCGGCGGACAGACAGCGACCTTTTTTACGTACCATGAGTTAGAGAGCGGAATCGGTGATTGGAACGAGATCGACATCGAAATACTCGGACGATACCACGACGACGTTCAGTTCAATACGATTACACCCGGACAAACCAATCATGTCCATCATCAGTACGTGCCGTTCGATCCGGCGGTGGATTTTCATACCTACGCTTTTGAATGGACGCCGGCATACGTTGCCTGGTTTATCGATGACGCAGAAGTTTACCGGCAAACCGGCACGCACATCGCCACGTTGAATAAAGCCCAAAAGATCATGATGAACATCTGGATTTCAGGAGCCTCGACCTGGGTTGGCGAGTTCAATCCGAAAATTCTGCCATTGTTTGCCTATTACGATTGGGTCAGTTACGCCTCTTACATGCCCGGATCGGGAACCGTTGGGACCAATAACGATTTTTCGCTTGAATGGAAAGACGATTTTCTGATATGGGATCAAAACCGGTGGTCGAAGGCGACACACACATTCAGCGGTAATATGGTTGATTTCATGGCGGAAAAC
This sequence comes from Candidatus Marinimicrobia bacterium CG08_land_8_20_14_0_20_45_22, assembly GCA_002774355.1. Taxonomy (NCBI): domain Bacteria; kingdom Pseudomonadati; phylum Fidelibacterota; species Fidelibacterota bacterium CG08_land_8_20_14_0_20_45_22. The sequence goes on from PEYN01000053.1 coordinate 1,890, forward strand.
GTCACCTTTCAGAATGGGGAAATGATTCTTTGTCTGACCGATGAGACGAATCTGGGTTATGTTGATCATCAAGCGCCGTTCGTTGAATGGGCGCGCTATGCCGATGATACGGTGAGCGTCCGGTTTTCGGAAGAGGTCGAGCAGACGAGCGCTGAGAAAAAAGGCAATTATTACATCTCCAATATTCTGATCGAAAGCGCTTCGCTGGAAATGGATAAACGGACGGTTCGGCTATCAGTCGATAGTGTCGATTCGACTCAACCTAACACGCTTTATGTTTTGGGTGTCAAAGACAGATCCTCGTCTGCTAACTCTCTAATCGGTCAGGCCGCGCCGATTCAAAATCCGCCGGTCTGGACGTTTCCGATTAAGGTTAATATTGGCGGAATCGCGACAGGCGCTTACCTTGCCGATCAGAAATGGTCGGGACTTGTGAATTATGGACATGATGGTGGAAACTCTGGCAGTTTTCCCGGAATGGCAATCGATGGAACTGATGACGATGAGGTTTTCCGAACGGAATGCTGGGAGCCGGTGAAATATCAGGTTCGTCTTCCAAATGGGAAATATAAAGTGACGCTGTTGATGGCGGAAAATTACTTCGGGGAGACAGGCAAGCGCGTCTTTGACATCCATATCGAGGGAAAGTACATTGCGCGAAACGTGGATATTTTTCAAAGTGTCGGGAATCACCGCGCTTATTCGTTGACGATTGACGAAGTGATGGTGTCGGATCGGATGTTGGATGTGCATTTTGGCGCTGTGGCAGACGTTCCGATTTTGAACGGCATCATCATCGAGCCGGTAGCGTCCGGAATCGGAAACGGCGCGTCGGAATTGCCGGGTGCTTTCCGGCTTCGGCAGAATTTTCCGAATCCGTTCAATCAGGCGACGATGATTTTGTATGACATTGCGGAAACCGCCGATGTGTCGCTTCGCGTGTTTGATTTGCTTGGAGATGAATTAGAATTTTGGACGAATCACGCTCAATCGGCAGGCGCATATTGTATTTTCTGGACGCCAGCATTGTCCAGCGGAATCTACTTTTGTCAACTCGAAGCCGTGACCGCCGCTGAAAAATTCCGGTCAGTCCGTAAAATGGTTTTGATCAAATAGGGAGTGAAGAATGAAATTTTTACATCGAATGCAGGCCGTTTGTTTAATTCTATTGACGGTCATTTCAGTGTCGGCTCAGCGAATCACTCTCAAGCCGGAAGTCGAAGAAAAGATCGATAAACTTCTTAGCCAGATGACGCTTGAAGAAAAACTCGGGCAGATGACCCAGTTCAGTGGCGCAAATTCGATGAATGAAACGATGATCCGTGAAGGCAAGGTCGGCTCGCTGTTGAACATCCGCGACGCCAAGGAAGCCAACCGGCTCCAACGAATTGCCGTCAATGAATCCCGCTTGGGTATTCCGCTGATTTTTGGAAATGACGTGATTCACGGTTATCGTACAATCTACCCGATTCCGCTCGCCTGCGCGGCAAGTTGGGACACAGCATTGGTGCGACAAGCGGCGAAAATCGCAGGCGAAGAAGCGCGGGCGGAAGGAACTCACTGGACGTTTGCGCCGATGGTTGACATCGCGCGCGACCCGCGGTGGGGACGAATCGCCGAAGGTGCCGGAGAAGACCCGTTTCTCGGATCGGCAATGGCGAAATCTTTTGTGACTGGATTTCAAGGTAAAACGCTTACCGGACAATCGTCTGTTCTTGCCTGCGCGAAACATTTTGTCGGATACGGCGCCGCCGAAGGTGGGCGCGATTACAACACGACCGATATGTCCGAGCGAACCTTGCGCGAGATCTATTTACCGCCGTTTAAATCAGCCGTTTATGCTGGGGCGGGTTCACTGATGAGCGCGTTCAATGACCTGAGCGGAATTCCCGCTTCCGCAAATCGTTTTACTCTGACAGACGTTCTGAAAAACGAGTGGCAGTTCAACGGATTTGTCGTCAGCGACTGGAATTCGATCGGCGAGTTGGTTGCTCATGGTATCGCGTCGAATGCTACCGAAGCAGGCGTCGCCGCATTGAAAGCGGGCGTCGATATGGACATGGAAGGACGCGCCTATTCAGACGGTTTGGCGACGCTCATCCGGCAGGGAAAGGTTCCGGAGTCCCTCCCGAAGATTCGGGACGCGGTTCGCCGGATTCTGCGAATGAAATACGAACTCGGATTATTTGACCAGCCTTTCACCGATGAAATCTTAGCAAAAAGTGTCATTCTCTCGCCTGAAAATTTAAACATCGCGCGAAGTCTTGCCGCAGAGTCGTTTGTGCTTTTGAAAAATGATCGCGACCTGTTGCCGCTGGCGAAAAATATCAAAACATTGGCAGTGATCGGCGCGTTGGCTGACAATCAGGATGCGCTTCTCGGCACATGGGAATGCGAAGGAAAAGCCGCTGACGTGGTTACCATTCTTCAGGGGATTCGCTCCGCTGTTGGAAAAACGACGAAGGTTCTTTATGATCCCGAAACTTCGGGACTGGTCGTCAATGAAAATCGTTCCGGTTTTGCTTCAGCCGTTGCCGCGGCTAAAAACGCGGATGCCGTAGTTCTCGTGCTTGGCGAAAGTCGTGACATGAGCGGCGAGGCGGCTTCGCGCGCCGTATTGAATTTGCCGGGCGTACAGGAAGAACTGGCGAAGGAAATTATTGCAGTCGGGAAACCGGTTGTCGTCGTCCTTATCGCCGGACGATCGCTGACGATTCCATGGTTGGTGGAAAATGCGCAGGCGATTTTGATGGGCTGGGCGCCGGGAATTCAGGGCGGAAACGCTATCGCTGATGTCCTTTTCGGCGATGTGAATCCCGGTGGAAAACTGCCGGTCACTTTCCCGCGTTCTGTCGGACAAATCCCAATTTACTACAACCATAAAAACACCGGCAGACCGGCGAATGCGTTTTATAAGTTCTCGTCAAAGTATATCGATGAGAAATCCACGCCGTTGTTTTCATTCGGATTTGGGCTCAGTTATACGACATTTAGGTACTCCGGTTTGAAGGTAATCGCCGATCGGCTTACATCGAATGATACACTGAAAGTTCGCGTGAATTTGATGAACTCGGGCAAACGAAAAGGCGCTGAAGTCGCACAACTTTACATTCGCGATCTCATCGCCAGTGTCACGCGTCCGGTCAAAGAACTCAAGGGATTCCAGCGCGTGGTGTTACAGCCGGGTGAAGAAAAAATGCTCGAATTCTCGATTCCCATCACAGAAATAGGGTTTTATGATTCTATGATGAAATATGTTATCGAGCCGGGAAAATTTGAAGTCATGGTCGGCGGAAATTCGGACGAGCTGGTCTCGACTGACTTTGAAGTGATACAGTCTGAGGAAAAATAGATGAATTCTCTTCGGCAATTCCTTTTGGCATTGGGCGCATTTCTCCTGTTTGGATTATTTTTGGAATGCCCTGATGGCGCAACAAAACCGTCTAACGATTCAGATACGATCGTCGTTCCGGAGGGCTGGGAACTCGTCTGGCATGACGAATTCGACGGTGGCGAGGTCGACACGGCCAACTGGGCAATTGTTCAGCGTGAAAACAGTTGGAATAGCGAACTCCAGTATTATGTTCGGGAGGACGTTTATATTGAAAACGGTTGTCTCCGCCTGCGCAGTCAAAAACGGACATTCGGCAGTAAGAATTACACATCCGGACTGGTTTATACGCAGTATAAATTTTATTTCAAGTATGGTCGATTTGAAATCCGAGCGAAGTTGCCGTACGGGAAAGGAATGTGGCCGGCGCACTGGATGTTGCCGAATGATGGCGATTGGCCGCCGGAGATTGACATCATGGAAAATCTCGGCCACCAGCGCAATATCATTTATATGACGAACCATTACACCGAAGTCGGTCAACGCCGGTCAAGCGGTGGATATTACACGTCGAATTTCGATTTTTCGGCGGATTTTCATACGTATGCCGTCGAGTGGGAAGCCGACTCGATTCGCTGGTACATCGATGGTGTTAGGCGATTTGTTTCGACAAAAGGCGTGCCGCAGGAATATTTTTACATCATTTTGAATACGGCGGTCGGCGGTGATTGGCCAGGCTCGCCCGACGCGACAACTGTTTTTCCACAGTACCACGACATCGACTACGTCCGCGTTTTTCAAAGAAAAAGATGAGTTATAAAAACCGAAAAGATCGCTCGGATCAGAGAGAAAATTGGAAGTGATAAAATGAGAAAATTTTGGATCGTTTTAGGGTTATTGTTCTCGATTACTATCGAAAGTGGGCTAGGTTTTTATCACACTTCCGGCAAGAATATTGTCGATACGAACGGAAATACCGTTTTCTTAAAAGGCTACGGACTCGGCGGATGGCTTGTTCCGGAAGGCTATATGCTTCATTTTCCGGGCTACGGCTCGCCAACTTCGATTAGAAACCAGATCGTCGATGTTATCGGCGAAAGTGGAGCAGACGAATTTTTTCAATTGTACCGGCAAAATTATGTCACAGAGAAAGACATCGCGCGTATCGCCGGCTGGGGATTCAATTCGATTCGCCTGCCACTTCATTATGAATTTTTTTCGCCGATAGACCAACCGGGCGTTTTTATCGAAACCGGCTTTATATTCATCGACAGTCTGCTCAATTGGTGCAAACGAAACGGAATGGTTGTTATTCTGGACATGCACTGCGCGCCCGGCGGTCAGAATTCCGGAAACATCAGCGACAGCGATGGCGAAGCCAAACTCTGGACAATTCTTGCCAACCAGACTCGTCTGATCGAAATCTGGAAAAAAATCGCAGAGCGATATGCAAATGAAGAAGATATCGTTGGATATGATTTGCTAAACGAACCGGTAATGCCGATCGGCTACTCGAATACGGATCTGAGAAATCTTTATATTAGCCTTCGAAACGCGGTTCGTGAAGTTGATAACAACCACATCCTGTTCATAGAAGGCAGTAGGTATGCGACGGATTTTACATCATTGACGCCGCGATTTGACGTCAATATGGCTTACAGTTTTCATAAATATTGGAGCGAAACGACAATTAGCACGATTCAGGCGTACCTCAATATCCGGGACAATCAGAACATTCCGCTCTGGATGGGCGAATCCGGCGAAAATTCCAATCCGTGGTTCTACGCAATGGTTCAGCAATATAATACTTTGAACCTGAGCTGGTGTTGGTGGGCTCATAAAAAATTTGAATCGACATCCAGCCCGCTTTCAGCCAAACTGCCGACGAGTTTCCAACAGTTGGTCGATTACTGGAACGGACAGGGTACAAAGCCGTCAACCGTGTTCGCGAAATCAATTTTACTGGAAATGGCGGGAAATCTTGCTATCGAAAAGTGTGCCTATCAACCCGATGTCATTGCATCTCTGACTGACGATGAATTCGGAATAAAACCCAAACCGTTCAAATCGCATACGACGCCGGGAATTATCTCAGCCGTCGATTACGATTTAGGGACGCAGAGCATCGCCTATTCCGACAATGATTATCAAAACACGGACTGGGCTAATTTCCAGCAATGGAATTCCGGCGGTTCTTACCGCAACGACGGCGTGGATATCGAGCCAAAATCCGGGAGTTACAATGAATACATCGTCGGTTGGATCAACTCCGGCGAATGGCTGATTTATACGACGAATGTGCTCTACGACGGCAACTACAAATTTGCATTCCGCGTTTCCAGTCCGAACAACGGAACGAAGTTAAAACTGCTGGTTGACAACCAGAATCTGACGGGCGATATGACCGTTCCAAACACGGGCGGATGGCAGAACTGGCAGGACATTCAAACGATTGCTTTACCGCTGACAAAAGGCGTCCATCAAATCAAAATCGAAATTGTCTCCGGCGGATTCAATTTTGCACATATTCAGATCAATCCAACCCAAAACGGCGTCTTCGAGGAAATCGACGAGGACGAGTACATTTTCATAGGGAAAAATTATCCGAATCCGTTTAACGAATCGACGATGATACCCATTTATATGGGTGCGAAAAGTCATATCGACTTGAAAGTGTATGATTTACAAGGACATTTAATCCGGACGCTTGTTAACCGAACTTGCTTACCCGGGCTTTACACCTTTAAATGGGATGGACAAGACGAGAGCGGATGCACCGTCGGCTCTGGTGTTTTTGCATATCAACTGAACATCGGAAGCAAAGAGCGATCGTGGTTAGTATCGCACCTGAAATAAATTGCAATTAAATATAAATTGTTTAGGGTGACTGAATCAGCGCATTTAACAGTGACTGTCGCCAAGTTCCTGTTTTTGTATCGAATGCGCCAAAACCAGAGCAAAATTCCCAATATGCCCAGGAAAAATCTCGTTCTTGGCAGGCGCTCACGACGTATTGGGTCCATAACGCGCGCGAGGTCATATCTGCTTTGCTATACGCGCCAAACTCACCGATAAAAATCGGACGATGATGATCATCTGCCCAGACTTTGATCTGGTCGAAATTTTCTTCGAGATTGCTCTTTTCTGTGGTTGTTGCCATCCAGGTTGTACCCAGCCATTCATTACTGCCGGTGACCCATTCCGCGCCCTGATGCGTGAAGGAAAAGGGTTCGTAATAATGAAGCGTGACGATCAGGTTGGTGTCGCTTTCCGGTATGGATAATTTGTTCAGCGCGGCGAGTCCGCCCCATTCCGCCACGCCGATAATCACCGTTCGATGCGGATTTGTTTCGCGAATTACGGCTAATGCCGAGGACAAATACTCATTCCATAGTGAAGCCGTTAACTGGTCATGCGGTTCATTGAGAATTTCGAAGACTAAATGATTGGAGGCATCTTTAAATTGCACCCCAATTTGTCGCCAAAGCGAGAGGAACCGCGCTTGGTGAACGGAAGGCGATTGGAAAATTTCGTCGTAGTGATGAATGTTGATGACAACCGCGAGATTTTTTGTGAGGGCTGTACTGACGACATGCCGAACGCGGTTCATGAAAACAGGAGAAATCGTGTAAGGACTATCCGCCGCCGCATGAGCCGACCAGCGAATTGGAATTCTCACCGCGTTGAATCCGGCTGATTTGATCGTGTCGAAGTAACTATCCTGAATCGTAACGCCCCATTCGCCTTCGTTAGGCGCTTCCAGTGCGTTTCCCAGATTGATTCCGGGAGCAAGTAGGCGATTTACCGTATAGACTGTCGTCGTGTCGTCATCATTTTTTGCTTGGGTATCCGCGTCTGTTACGCAGGTGGCGAAAAAAATCACAAGGATAAACATTGCCACTGCAAATCTGGTCATCCCTGAAACCAGCAAAATTGCCCGCCTGCCTGATGCAGTCGGGCGGGCCCAATTTTGATGCTTTTCTGCTCTCATCTTCTACCAGAAAAGGATATACAACACAGCCAAAATTCCGAAAATACCGATCGCGCCGGCGTTGAAAATCGCGTCGGTGGCAAACAACTTCCGATTGATCTGGATCGCTTTCGAATCGTCACCTTTTTTCTCGATTAATGTGATGACGACTACGATCGTGCTTAACAGTAAGAACACGATGCCCATCCGGTTAAGAAACGGCATTGATGGAATGAAATATTTAATTCCTGCTGAAAGCGGAATAGTTAACGCCGCCGCCCAGAGCGCCGAATTTGCCGTGGCTTTCTTCCAGAATAAGCCGAAAGTGAAAATGGCGAAGATGCCCGGGCTGATGAAGCCGGTAAATTCCTGAATGAATTGAAATGCCTGCTGAAGCGACGAAAGGGTTGGCGCGATCAGAACCGCGATGACCAATGCAACCACACTGGTGATTCTGCCCGTCAGAACCAAGTCGGACTCCGACGCGTTTTTGCGGATGATTTGTTTATAAATATCCATCGAGAAAATTGTCGCCGTGCTATTGACCATCGAACTGAGCGATGAGACGATGGCGGCGATCAACGCGGCGAAAGCTAATCCTTTTAGACCGGCTGGAACGAACGTGTTCAATAACCACGGATACGCCTCGTCCGGTTTTGCCAGATTCGGATTCAAGACAAACGCGACGATTCCCGGAATGACAACGATCAGTGGCGTCAAAATTTTGAGATAACCGGCGAAAATTAATCCGTGTTGCGCTTCTTTGATACTCTTGGCGGCCAATCCGCGCTGGGTGATGTATTGATTGCATCCCCAATAGAAAAAATGCGCCATCCACATACCACCCAGTAAAACGCCGAGTCCCGGCAATTCTTTATAATTCGGATTGGAAACATCCAGAATCATATCGAATTTTTCCGGAGCGTGGCTCAACAATTCGCCGAATCCTGCCAGAATGCCCTGTCCGTTTCCGACAGCGCTTAATGCGAAGAAAGTCGTGACCAATCCGCCGCCAATCAAAACGACGACTTGCAAAACGTCCGTCCATGCCACGGCTTTCAAACCGCCGTAAATGGAGTATAACGCCGAGAAAATTGCCAGCCCGATGATTCCGTAAATCAATGGAATTCCCATGATTGCCCTCATAGCCAGCGCACCGAGATACATGACCGACGTCAGATTGACGAAAATGTACAGGAGAAGCCAGAAAACTGCCAGACCAGTACGAACCCGCTTATCGAAACGAATTTCCAACAGTTGTGGCATCGTGTAAATGCCCTCTTTCAGGAAAATCGGGAGAAAATACTTGGCGACGACAATTAGCGTAATTGCCGCCGTCCATTCATACGTCGCGATGCCCAAGCCGATTACGTAACCACTGCCGGACATCCCGATAAATTGTTCCGCCGAGATATTGGCGGCGATCAGCGACGCGCCGATTGCCCACCACGGCAATTGTTTGCTTGCCAGAAAATAGTCGGCGGAGTCTTTTTTATGACCTTTCCGTTCGCGCGAAACGAATAGCCCCAGCCCGATTACCACGACGATGTAGCCAATGAATACCACCCAGTCAAATATTGAAAAATTCATATTGAATACCTCTTTTGATTATTCAGGTTCCTGTAAAAGCGTTCCGAAAACCGGAAATCCCTGCGATTTGCATCTGAGAAACCATCTAAGTCCAAACAAATCATCACCTCAGTATTTGACAAAAACCAAGCCAAGTTAAGAAAATTCAGATGATAAATCCTGCATTTTTTCCCTGTTGCGCCGATAGATTAATATGGGATATGATAAATGTTCTTCCCGATGCTTTTGAATTTAGAAGGATTGTTGTTATCAAATCAATAACGAATCGGTTATCATTTTGGGAAGGAAATTGAAATCCAAAAACTTCGGGATCCTCTGACGAATCATTTTTCAGTAAACGATACTCACAGCTGGAAAAGTCAGGCGGCTACAGAAAGGTAATGGTAGAAGTATCAGCATTATTTAAATCTGAAACGTGCATAGAATAGGTTCGCGATTTGATAAAATGCCCTTGCTATTTACTATATTTTCGTGATCTTTGTACCCCGAACAGGACTCGAACCTGTAACCACCTGCTTAGAAGGCAGATGCTCTATCCACTTGAGCTATCGGGGCAAGTGGAAAATGTCAATCAAATATGTCAAAAGCGTCCAAGTCGGGGTGCTGAGATTTGAACTCAGGGCCTCCTGCTCCCAAAGCAGGCGCGCTAACCGGACTGCGCTACACCCCGCTGACTAAATTTCAATTTCTAAATATCAAGTACCGTAGATTTGGCGAAAAAGTTGGCTTTTCAAATCCTATTTAACCAACTTAATTCATAAACAGCAGAGTTTGCAGAAAACACGAAGTCCCGATGCTTCGGGATTTGTTTTTATCTTGTTCAGTCTCGCCTCATTATTGATTTAACTATAGTTAATATAATTCTCTGCGGTCTCTGGGTGCTCTGTGGTGAATAATTCAGGTTAAAGGCGCGCTCATCCACTTGATTGATAGTTCGTCACACTGCCAAATAACCCGCAAACTTATCGACTTATCGAGACATAAGTCAAGGTTAATCATATTCTCAATTCCGAATCGGAGTTGACAAAATAGAAAATATATCGTATCTTGAATTGCTTAGAAAAATGGAGAATTTGATAGAAAGAGTGGTTGATCCCGAAGATTATGGAAAAGAAGACAGTTAAAGATTCAAACCGAGCGCTAAGCAGATACCTTGAAGAGATTGGAAAGTACAGTCCGCTCAAGCCGGATCAGGAGATTGAACTGGCTCAGAGAATCCGAAAGGGTGAGGTTGGCGCGTTGAGAGAATTGACCGAGGCGAATCTGCGATTCGTCGTCAGCGTCGCCAAAGATTATCAGGGTAAGGGATTGCCGCTGACCGACCTAATTAATGAAGGTAATCTGGGCTTGATCAAAGCCGCCAAGCGATTCGACGAGACGCGCGGATTTAAATTCATTTCCTACGCCGTTTGGTGGATTCGCCAATCCATTCTTCAGGCGTTGGCTGAAGATTCGCGCATCATTCGCCTTCCACAAAATAGAGTTGGAATGATTAGCAGAATTGCGCGAGAGGCGGAAGTTCTCGAACATCAGTACGAACGTGCGCCCATGCAGGATGAAATCGCAACGGAACTCGGATTGAATTCTATTGATGTGGAGGACGCTATAAAAATATCCAAGCGGCATCATTCGCTAGACACACCATTTCGGGAAGGCGAAGATAATACGCTCATTGATGTTTTGCACGACCATGGGCAAAAATCGCCCGACTCAGGATTGATGACAGAATCGCTCAAGCAGGAAATCCGCGACTCGCTGAATACGCTCAAAGACCGCGAGCGCGACGTGATCAAAATGTATTTCGGCATTGACAGGGAATATGCATTAACGCTTAATGAGATTGGCGAGGAATTCAATCTCACGCGGGAACGCGTGCGGCAGATTAAGGAAAATGCCATTCGTCGCCTTCGCCACAAATCCAGAAGCACCGAATTGAAATCTTTTTTAGGTTAAAATGAAAGTGAGGTGAAATAAGCAAATCATGATAGAAGTTATTGTCGGTTCACGCGAACCTTTTGAACGCGCACTTCGTCGCTTTAAGAAAAAATACGAAAAAGCGGGCATTCTCAAAGACCTCAAGAAAAACGAATTCTATGTCAAGCCCAGCGCTGAAAGACGAATGCGCCGATCGAAAGCCGCCAAACGCCAGATTCGGACAATCTATTATCAGGAAATTCCGCAAGTCTGAACAACCGGAATTCTGAGTTTGGTTAGGATAATCATACGAACCTTATCGCCTGTTTCGATGGCGGGGACAGGCGATGTTTTACAGGAGTTATATGCTGATTGAAAGTCTGTCCGGTGTTCGCGCAACCGACGACGAACTCACGGAAAAATTTGTTCATTCCTACTGTTTGGTTTTCGCCGAAACAGGTGATAAAAAACTTATTCTTCTTGGACGGGATACGCGCGCGTCGGGAAATGCTATTCGGGAAATAATCGTCGATTCGATGATCCAATCTGGCGTTGAAATCGTCGATCTGGGTGTCTGTCCGACGCCGACGGTTCAATACGAAGTCGAACATCTGAAGGCTGACGGCGGTATCGTCATCACCGCCAGCCATAATCCGATTCCGTGGAACGGTTTGAAATTCATCGGATCGGACGGGCTTTTTCTCGATGCCGATCAAATGCTCAATCTTCAGCGTCGCCGCATCGAAATCGGAAAACAGTCGTCTTTTAAAAAAGCGACGGGCGGCAAACTCACAATATATTCAAGAGCCATTCGGGATCATATCGAAATGGTTCTTCACCTGCCGTGTGTGAATCCCGAAACGATTCGTCGGCGGAAATTTAAGATCGTCGTCGATGCGGTGAACGGAGCGGGATTCTTCGCAATTCCGGAACTTCTTAAAAGTCTCGGTTGTGAAGTCGTTCGCCTGAATTGCGACGGTTCTTTGCCGTTTCCGCACACGCCGGAGCCGTTGCCGGAAAACCTTACCGATCTCATGGCAAGAGTGAAGAGCGAACGCGCCGACCTCGGTTTTGCCGTCGATCCGGACGCCGATCGGCTGGCGATCATTTCCAATGAAGGACTTCCGCTGTCGGAAGAATATACGCTGGTGCTGGCTTCGATATGCGCATTGTCGAAGTCGCAAAGCGCGGAGAAAATCGTCGTCACAAATCTTTCCACGACGATGGCTCTGGATGATGTCGCTCGTCAGTTTGGCGCGACGGTTGTCCGCACGCCGATCGGCGAGATCAATGTCGCCAAGAAAATGCGCGAAATTCATGCGGTCATCGGCGGTGAAGGAAACGGCGGCGTGATTCTGCCGGACGCGCACCTCGGGCGGGATTCGCTCGTCGGTTCCGCGCTGGTTTTACAATTTCTCAGCGAGCAGACGACTCCGATTTCCGAAGTAATGAAATCCATTCCGCGTTATGCGATGATCAAGAAAAAAATTCCGCGAGGCAATCGACCACTCAGCGACTATTTTTCTGATCTGGAAGCGCTCGCCTCAGCCGACTCGGTGAACATGGAAGACGGCATCAAATTCATCTGGAAAGACCGCTGGGTGCATCTGCGTCCGTCAAATACCGAGCCGATAGTACGAATCTACGCCGAAGCGCCGACCCGCGAACTCGCTGAAGTCGTCGCGCAACCTTTTATCCGATTTTTCGAACACATTTCTTGAGAAAGGACACCGATTTGAATTCAACATTTCTAACGATCGTTTCACCTGAAGACGCCGCGAAAAATATCGCCGCGATCATCGACCATACCGCTCTCAAACCGGAAGCGACGCCCGCCGACATCGAAAAATTATGTCAGGAAGCGAAAACCTACGGCTTTGCCGCCGTCTGCGTCAATCCGACTTATGTTAAAATGTGTTCGGAATTACTCGCCGAATCCAGCATTGCCGTCGCATCCGTCGTCGGTTTTCCGCTCGGTGCATCGACGATTCAAATGAAATCCGCCGAAACATCCGAAGCAGTTGAAAACGGTGCGAACGAGATTGATATGGTAATTCCTGTTGGTAGATTGAAATCCGGCGATTACGACCATGTTCGGCGCGATATTCAGGCGGTCGTTTCCGCCGCGTCGGGAAAATTGGTCAAGGTGATCATCGAAGCCGCTCTGCTGACCGACGATGAAAAAGTGATTGCATGTCAGATCGCTCAGCAGGCGGGAGCGCATTTCGTCAAGACATCGACCGGATTCAGCAAATCAGGCGCAACTCCGGATGATGTCGCGTTGATGCGAAAAGTCGTCGGCGATTCGATGGGCGTGAAAGCCGCCGGCGGCATCCGGACATTTGCCGATGCGATGGTGATGGTACATGCCGGCGCAAACCGGATCGGCGCAAGTTCCGGCGTTCAGATCGTGCGGGAAAGTCAGGTTATTTGACATTTCTCCCGATACTCCCAACATTGAATGCGTTGCTCATTGGCAATGATTTTTAATCTGTGAAAGAAAATGTATTGGCAAAATAAAACGGAATTATCGCAACACAATTGCATAAAAACCATAAAATCCGCTTTGCGCATTTGGAGCGTTATCGGTTTTCTGTTTCTCTATTCGTTGGCATTGTTTGCGCAACAATTGGAGATACACCATATTAATGTCGGTCAGGCCGACGCAACATTGATCATCTCACCAACCGGAAAGACAATGCTGATCGATGCAGGAAATACGGGTAACGGAACGAATATCATCTGTCCGTACCTGAGATCGCTTGACATAACAAAATTGAATTATGTTGTCTGCTCTCATTATCATGCCGATCATCTCGGGGGCGGTGTTACGATGAAATGCGTTGCGACTGACGGAGAAGTGATTAACTATGGGATTGTCAGCAATGCGAACAAAAGTGAAAATGATCTAAGCATCGGTTGGCGGCTGAGCTATAACTCATTTCAGTATTTCACGGGCGGCGATCTCGGGGGAGAAACGTCAGATTATGCGGATAGCGAGACCCCGCTGGCTTCTCAGGTTGGCGATGTGGATGCCATGAAAATCAATCATCACGCCAGCCGCTACAGCACCAATCAGACATTCGTGGATTCTCTCAGACCCGAAATTGCCGTTATTCATGTCGGCAACAGGAACACATACTATCATCCCACACAGGAAGTATTGGATCGCCTGGCCGCCGCTAACTGCTTTATCTATCAGACGGAATTAGGAACGGGCGGGACTATTCCATCCGGTAAAGGAGTCGTCGCAAACGGGAATGTTATTATTAAGACCTCCGGTAAGAGTTTTACGGTTACCTACGGCAGTACCACCCATACTTATCCGGAAGATGATTATCTGTCAGTCAAAACGGAAGACGGTTTAGAACCTAAAGTCTTTTCTCTTTACCAGAATTATCCCAATCCGTTTAATCCGACGACGACCATATCATATCATCTGCCTAAATCAGCATTCGTCAAACTGGCGGTTTATGATATCGGCGGAAGATTGATTGAAACTCTGGTCAGTGAACCTAAAAGCGCCGGCTATCATTCGGTTATCTGGAATGGATCCGCCGTCCCTTCAGGCATATATTTCTATCGGATCGATGCGGGCAAATACGGCAGCACGAAGAAGTGCATACTGATTAAATAGCGCTCCGGCATCGTGTTAACGCGGGATCGTCAATACGAGGATGAGAAGGCCGCCTTTTTATGGAAATTCTGATACCAATTAACACGGAATAAATATGATAATTTCCAATGTCCGTAGCCCATGGATTTATCCATGGGATAGAAGAATCCCCCCGACCATTTATCTTTATCGTCTCAGCGCGGAGCACTGAGATGAGATGAGGTTGGGCAGAGAATCCCCAAAGTAAGAGAATGAATCCCTAAGACTCAGGAAGTCATCATCCAAATCGGAGAGCATAATTTTACGTGTTCCGTCATGTCCTCTGACCAGATGGTCGACGATTGGCATCAGATATGAGCATCTGACATAACCGGCGCTTGACAAATGGCCGGGAAATGATTAAAATGAAACGGTTTTTAAAATGAGAGAATGAGGAATTGGATGAAATATAAGGGTAAAAATTTCGCATCGCCGATAGGTTCTATAAAGGTTTCTATTTTTAGAAAACTGGCAGGATGGTCAAGGTGAAGGATAAATATGTGTTAGCGTTTACCAATAACGACCAATATAAAAGGATTAATATAAAATCAAATGGAGGATTACCATGATGAAAAGACTGTCTTTTGCAATGTTTATTGGGGTTGCCTTTTTCATGTTCTTTAGTTGTGAAGAAAATCCCACTGAAAGTTCCGCGAAGGTGCCGGAATTAGCCACCTCGGAAGTCACTGAAATTGGGCGTACATCGGCTACCTGCGGCGGCACCATTTCCTCGGATGGCGGCTCAATCGTAACCGTTCGAGGGGTCTGCTGGAGCACCAGCCAAATGCCAAAAGTATCCGACCATAAAACTACCGACGGCACCGGAGCCGGTAGTTTTGAGAGTGAAATCACCGGTTTGACAGCCGGAACTAACTACTATGTGCGCGCTTATGCCACGAATGGAGATGGCACCGGTTACGGAAGCGCGATGTCTTTTAAAACCGATGATCCCGGAGAGCCGGACGTAAGTACAGCGGAAGTCAGTGAGATCATGCCAACAACTGCCAAATGCGGAGGCACAGTTATCTCAGATGGCGGTTCGGCAGTAACAGCACGTGGCGTATGCTGGAGCACCGGCCAAACTCCAACAGTGTCTGACAGTAAAACCACCGATGGCACCGGGACCGGTAGTTTTACGAGTGAAATCACCGGTTTGACAGCCGGAACCACCTATTATGTGCGCGCTTATGCTACAAACAGTGTCGGCACCAGTTATGGAAGCGCCAAGTTGTTTTATATACATGAACCAGGCACTGTTACGGATATAGACGGCAATGTTTATCAAACGGTGAAGATTGGCAATCAGTGGTGGATGGCGGAGAACCTGAAAGTGACCCACTACCGGAATGGCGAAGCGATTCCCAATATAACCGACAATACGGCTTGGTCTAATCTCTCGACCGGCGCCTTGTGCGACTATAATAACGACGTAAATAATGTAGTCACCTATGGTCGGCTGTACAACTGGTACGCAGTAAATGATAGCCGCAACATTGCTCCTACCGGCTGGCATGTGCCAACAGATGCAGAGTGGACAATCTTGACAAATTATCTTGGCGGAGAATCTGTAGCCGGCGGCAAAATGAAAGAGACTGGAACGACACACTGGTATGGTCCAAACACCGGCGCCACGAACGAAAGCGGATTTTTGGCGTTGCCCGGCGGCTACCGTTACTACTCTGGTACGTACTACGGCGTTGGGGACTACGGGTACTGGTGGTCGGCTACGGAGAGCGATAGTTACGGCGCGTGGAGCCGAAATCTGGGTTGCAGTGGTTCGGGCGTGGACCGTGGCAGCAACGGTAAGCGTAGCGGTTTCTCAGTTCGTTGTGTTGGGGATTAGACTATTGGACTATTTTACTGTATCCCGCGGAGCGGGATCGGAAAAAAAACATGGCACAATACGATGAATTACCGGTTTACCCCGTTGGATATTTTGCAATTAAACCGATAATACATGAAATTTAATGCTATCCAACAGGGTGAATAAAGCAAGTTATGACCTGCTGCTTGAGATTTTTCGTTTTACAAAGGAATTTAACAAGGAGTTCAAGTACACGGTGGGTGAAAGTCTAAAAAAAGAGACATTGGATTTGATAACGCTGATTTATCGGGCAAACAGCAAAGCGGATAAGCGGGAAACACTGCAATCAGCACGAGAGAAAATCGAGGTTATCCGTTTATTTATTCGGCTAATGAAAGATTTAAAGCAAATAAGTCTTGAAAAATTTGTACAGGTCAATAAGCGAGTCGAGAATGTATCCAAACAGTTAACAGGATGGAAGAAAAAACAGTTGGAAAGTTCGTAAAGTTATAAAGTTTGTAAAGTTGAAAGTATGAAGATTGCAAGATTTGAAGATATAATTGCCTGGCAAAAAGCAAAAATTCTGACGGTCAAAGTATATTCATTATTTGACGCGAGCAAAGATTTTGCTTTTAAGGATCAAATACAAAGAGCTTCGGTTTCTATAATGAACAATATTGCCGAAGGATTTGAACGGAAAAGCAATAATGAGTTTAAGCAATTTTTATATATTGCCAAAGGCTCGTGTGGCGAAGTGCGATCGATGCTGATTCTTGCCAAAGAACTGCATAAAATTAATGGACAAAACGCGGGAACTCTTCTTGAACTTTCGGAAGAGATATCCAAAATACTTTCCGGTTTAATAAAAACTTTATGAACTTTAAACTTTCTAACTTTAAACTTTCTAACTTTAAACTTTCTAACTTTAAACTTTCTAACTTTAAACTAAATGACTGTTTAGCCAGAATTGCTTATCGCCACGGCATAAGCAAGCGAGCATGTTTAAATCCGGCAGACTCCTTGTATTCTGATGCGAGGTATAACTTTCATGTTTTCTGAGAACGAAGATATGATTAATGTGATGTCTGCTTTTATTTTGGCGTTGCCCGGCGGCTACCGTAACAACAATGGAACGTACAACAACATTGGTAACAACGGGAACTGGTGGTCGGCTACGGAGAACAATAGTAACAACGCATGGTACCGAAATCTGTATTACCTTGATTCAGACGTGTACCGTTACTACGACTATAAGCGCTACGGTTTCTCGATTCGTTGTGTGAAGGATTAGTCTATACTGACACGCCCCGCTATCGGCACTTGACAATAGAGTCTTAATTGATTAAACTGTAGCGGTTTTTTAAATGAGATAATGATGGATTTGATGAAACGCAAGGGTAAAAATTTCACACTGACGATAAATTACAGAAAGGTTTCTGTATGTAGAAATCTCGGAGGATGTCAAAGAAGCAAATTAAACATATGTTAGGCATGATAAAAATGAAACGGAGAAAGGGAAAAGCAGAAAATGTCATATCCATCAGTCGACCAGTTACAGAAGGTTCTCACCGAGAAGGTCTTCCACTATGCGAAAGACTCGAAAAAGGCGGCGGGTCGAGCACTCGGCACCCTCGTCGAAATCATCACGTTCTACTCGCTCAAGGCATGGGGCCTTGAGCGGAATGTTGCGATAGAGAAACCGCTACCAGAGTTCGGAAACGACGACATCACGCACAACGTCGAGTACAGCCTTCATCCGTCAACTCCGCTCGTTACGGTTGACTTCAACCGAGATAACCTGCCCATCACGGCGCGCAAGATCGCCAAACAACCGGAGTTTGCCGCGCTGTCGATCCCTGCGGACTCGATCAAGACCAATGCCCTCCTGAGTAACGACTTGGTTCTCCGGAACTCATGCTCGGTCTGCGATTGCGGCGAAACGTTCCTCAACGCCTACCTTGACAACCTCGACAAGAAGACTGGGCGGTACTCCGTCGCCACCCTTCGTCGCCGTCCCTTTGCCATTTTCGAGTGTAAACGCGTCGGCGTCGAGGAAGGCATGCGGAAGGGACCGCAGACGATTGAAAAGGCGAAGCAAGGTGCCTATGTTGCCCGAACGGTTTCCGCATTGCAGAAGATTAGATTGACCGATGGCAGCATGGGTGGTCTCATTCAAAAGCGTGACGGGTCTTTTTGGCATGGCGACTACTACAAACTAATGGCCGAGATCATCGCGTCGGGCGATCCAGAACTGCTTTCACGTTTCATCTTGACCGTTGGCGTCGTGAGCAATCACGGCAATTGGTTCACGTTGGAGAACCACAATAAGGAACTGAAGGTGCTTGCCCAGTCTTACGACTGGCTGTTGTTCTTGACCGACGCCGGTATCGCACAATTTATTGACGAATTGTTGCTACATCCAGCGGCAAAACTTGGAGCAGCCCGGAAAGCGTTTCTTGCTAGTTACACAGGCAAGAAGGGGGTAAATCAGTTTACGAAAGTCCAGATGTCACTTGCCGCAGATACCGCCCTTCAAACCTACTTCAAATCGAAGGCGAGTACGATTGAAGGATGGTTCAATATCGTCGTCCCCGCAGGTAAAAGCCTGACGGTTCTGAAGGACGAACTGGACACGCTGAAAGGCAAAAACTGGCAGGAGATTCATGCATGACAGCCGGGCGGACACTGAACACGCTCAGTCAGGAGTGGGGAACACCAGAGAAGTATGTCAACGCGGTTCGTGAGTTCTTCGGCGACCACATTGCCCTTGATCCCTGTTCAAACGAGTATTCGATTGTATATGCGGAAACGGAATACCGTCTTCCGAAGCATGATGGACTCCGAGAGACGTGGCATTTTCCCACGATCTATGTTAATCCGCCATACGGAATAGACAAAGAGCGTGGCACTTCGATCAAGAAGTGGTTGTTTCGCTGCGCTACAGCGCACAAAGAATACAAGTCTGAAGTTCTCGCCCTTGTGCCAGTTGCTACGAACACCGGCCACTGGAAAAACTATGTATTCGGCAAAGCAACGTCAGTCTGCTTCCTGTACGATACCCGCCTCAAGTTCCTTGTCAATGGGCAGAACGGGGGAAAAGGCGCACCGATGTCCTGTGCAATGGTTTACTGGGGCAAGGACTTCGATAGGTTCCTCTCCATCTTCGCTAAGTTCGGTGCTGTCATTGACCTTCGCCCGCTGAAGGGCAAGAAGTTCGGTGAATGCTCGGAAAATGGGCAGATGGACTTGATCCCGGAAGAAGTACCGGAAGAGGAAGGCTAACAAGGTGGTGGAGCACTACGGCCCGAAGTGGGCCGAGGCTCACCGCTATTGTTATATGCATAAGCTTCTTCTATAGGATTAAGTTAAATTCTCTTCTGACAGTTACTGGATTAATCCTGCGTTATCTGCTTTTTCGCGCGGTAGGCTTTCAGATAATTGCGGCAATCGGGATCGCGCCCGACAAACAAGCTGGCGGCGGCGATAGGTCGTGGATTTGTTCATCCAGCGGATTCAATATGGCGGCGTCCAGCCCGGCGCCGATGGCCTGTATCAAAAAAGTATTATGCACCAGCGTCCTCTGCGGCAATCCGAACGAAGTATTGCTGATGCCGAGCGAAACAGGAAGGCCGAGTTCCTGCCGGACGAGTTGAATCGCTTTCAGAACGGGAATTCCCGATTTGTCGGACGAAGCGATTGCCATGGCGGCGACATCGACAATGACATTTTCCTTCGGGATTTTGAATTCCTCGCAGGCTTCTAAAATCGTTCGGGCGATTGCCAACCGTTCTTCCGCTGTTTCGGGAATCGTTTCGTCGATCGTCAGGGCGATGACTGCCGCGCCGTATTTTTTAACGATCGGTAAAGCCTCTTCTATCCGTTTTCTTTTTCCGTTCACGCTGTTGACGAGCGCTTTTCCGGCATAAACCTTGA
>PEYN01000054.1 GCA_002774355.1 Candidatus Marinimicrobia bacterium CG08_land_8_20_14_0_20_45_22
CGACGCCGGATCGCCTTTTGCCAGTAAAATATCGCCGGTTCGGAGACGGCATTGTTCGATAATTCGCGCATCGCGACCGATTGCTAAGGCTTGTTCATACAGCGAATTCGCGCCATCGAAATCCCGCAATACGAGAAATCGCAATTCCGCCAATCGAAAAAGCGCTTGCCCCGAATATGCGCTTTTCGGCATAGCAATAATCAGCGAATCGTAAATCGAAAATGCATTCTGTAAATGCGATCCGTCATCGGTGATATTCTGTACGAATTCCGTTTTAAAAAACACGTTCCCCGTGTAAAAATAATTCAGCGGATTCACGGTCTGTTGGGCTAAAACGGATTTTTCAACCGCATCTGCCAGTCCCAGCAATGCTTTTGGCTCGATCGGCTGAAATTCGCGTCGTTGAATAATCTCCGCATAGCACTTCTCTGCCTGCCGATATTCCCGATCATTGACCAGATCGTTCGTAAATTTCAGAATGTCGTTTCCCTTGAAACCTGTCATTGATTCAATTATTAGAACTTCATGCCAAGAGACCGCAAATCGCTTGAATTTGAAATTGAAATTGGCTCGAATCCGATGAAATTCGGCAACCATCGGCGAACTATTTATTTCTTTTACAATCAGCGAATCGATGGAATTATATAGAGTCGGTTCATTGGGAATTTTCATCAACTGGTTGCCGATCAGTCCGTAGTTCCTCGGATTGGCGCGTCCGTTAAGAAAGAACTCCTGCGTCGCTTTAGCATATTCGCCGCGCATTAGGAAATAATTCGCAATTTCCAGCGAAAACAGGTCGGGTTTTTGATGATAAACACGCGCGTTGTCAATGAGATTTTCCGCCTGTTCATATTGTCGAACGCCAACGAGAACGTTGAACAGCGTCTGATAAATTGATAGCGAGTAATGAAAACGTTCGAGACAATCTTTCCAATATGTAAATGCCTGTGCTGAGTCGCCCTTCGCGTAAAACAACCTTCCCAGATCGATTGCCACGCTCTCAAAATTCGGATTGGTGGAAAGAAAACGCCTGATGACTCGTTCGGCTTCCGGATAATTTTCTTTTTGGAACAACAGGTTCGCGTATCGTAAATAATAAGAGTAATTCCCAGGCTGAGAATCGACGAGAAACCGGTAGATTTCAAGCGCCT
>PEYN01000055.1 GCA_002774355.1 Candidatus Marinimicrobia bacterium CG08_land_8_20_14_0_20_45_22
TCGTACGGTCGCCGCGGCGGTTTTCGACGGCGTTAATTCCGGCGAAGATCCGCAACTCACGACATTTTGGTGCACGCTGGGCGAACCGGCGGTTTCGATCTCAGTTCCGATCTGGGTGAGTTCCGGTCAGGTTCCGGCGGAGATGGATTCCGTTGGCTTTTCACCGCTGAACAAGCGGTTTCAGGAATTGAAAGCATTCGCTTATCCCGATACTTCCCTCGCCAATATGATTGACATCGGGCATTATCGGGTCATCCGGAATAAGATCGACAAAACCCAGAAAATCATTTTTCGTCAAACTGAAAAGCAAATGAAAAAATGGCGGATGCATCCACCTTCATCGAAGGAAATCTCGGCATTTCAGGAAAAGATGGCGAAAATAGCTTATCGCGCCGCAAACAAAATTCAGACGCGATAGAAATTATCCGAAGCACAAACCGCAATGTGCGAAATCACCAAGTTGTGCAAATTGGCAATCGTCAGGGTAAAACGGATATCAATAAAAATTATTTTTTGTGTCATTTTCGTACCAACGCTACTGTTCAGTCAGGCCCAGGGCGGGCGGATCAACGGTTACCTGCATGATGCCTCGACCGGCGGACCATTGATGTTTGCAAATATTGTGATGGTCGGGACGGATTTTGGGGCGGCGTCTTCAGTTCAGGGATTCTACGTCATTAGTGGCATCCCACCGGGAAATTATAGGCTTCGCGTGATGATGATGGGCTACAAGTCCGTCGAAATGCCAATTGTCGTAGAACCAAAATCCGATCAGCGTCTGGATTTTGAATTGAATATCGAACCAGTGCATGGCGAAGAAATTACCGTAACGGCCGAGCGGACGCGATTCAAAGAACAAGTCGAAATCAGCCGGACAAATCTGTCGTTCCGCGAAATCAAATCGACACCGGCGTTTATCGAATCCGACCTGTTTCGATCACTGCAACTTCTGCCGGGCGTGCTGGCTCAAAATGATTTTTCGGCAGCGCTAATCGTGCGCGGCGGCAGTCCGGATGAAAATCTGATTCTGCTGGATGGGACAGAAGTCTATAATCCGTATCATATCGGCGGCGTATTTTCGACGTTCAACGCTGATGCCGTTTCGGACGCTGAGTTTCTCGCGGGAGGTTTTCCAGCCGAATATGGCGGACGGATTTCGTCTGTTTTGAAAATCACATCAAAAGAGGGCAACTCGAAAAATGGTCGATTGACCAAAAATACGTGGTTGGCGAAATATTGGGATATCAGCCATGGCCGTGGCGAGATCAGCGCGCTCAGCAGTCGGATTCTGCTCGAAGGTCCGTCCTACAAAGGCGGCTGGGTGTTTTCAGGTAGAAGAACCTACTTCGATCAGCTGGCGAAGATTTACTATTTAGTTAAGGACGAGAAGCAGAACTGGACGTACTATTTCTTCGATACACAATTCAATATTTACTCTGATCTGAATCCGCAAAATCGCCTGACTTTTTCGTCTTATATCGGCGCCGACCGACTGGCATTTTTACTGGATGAAAACCTTCTTAATCAAACTGATTTTAATTGGGATTGGGGCAACCAGACGACCAGCCTGACATGGCGGTTCGTTCCTAATTCTAAATTTTATTCGGAGAGCTAAATTTCCTGCACTAATTATGGATTTGATGTTGACGTGACCTTAAGTAAGACCGACAGTTTGGCCGGGACTGCATCTAACCGGATCATTGTGATAAATGACGTAACCGATTGGACATCTGAAAATAAACTGACATGGTTTCTCTCCCGGCATCATACCGCTACGCTGGGTTTTTCTATCAAAACGCTATCGATGAGTTTTAACGAAAAAATCGATGCGGTAACATATTTCGACATGAAACAAAGCCCGCTCATCTCCAGTATTTTTATGCAGGATAAATGGCAGGTCGGTGCCCTTTTCGCGCTCCAGTTCGGTCTGCGGGCGACGAAATACGAACTGCACAAACGTATCTACCTCGAACCGCGCGTCGGGTTCAAGTATAATCTAACGGAAAACCTGGCTCTCAAGGGCAGTTGGGGCGTTTATGATCAATTTCTATTCACAACGAATGATGAAAATGAAATTCTGCGTATCGTGGATTTCTGGGAACCGGTTTCCAAGACCCAGAAAGCGCAGAGCAATCAGCATTTCATTGTCGGGATCGAGCGCTGGATGGGTGAAGGTTTTACCGGTTCGACCGAGGCGTATTACAAGCCGTATAGCTCGATTTTGGATAATAATCCCGCGAACAATCCGGCGGATGACGCTGATGATTTTATCTCGGGAAAGGGAACTGCGTGGGGCATCGAATTTCTGCTGAAGAAAACCGCTGGCAATTTAACCGGATGGCTCGGCTATTCTTACTCGTTCGTCGAAAAGCGGATCGATTTTAACAGCGACGGCCAGATCAAGCATTCGCAGGACGAGATTTATAACCCGAATTATTATCGTCCGCATGTCGGCAATCTCGTGCTGAATTATAGGATCAATTCCAAGAACGCCATCAGCCTGACGTGGTCGTTATCCAGCGGCCAGCCGTACACGCCGGTCGTTGGAAAAGTCTATACGCAGAGCGGTTATGGCAGTATGGAAAATCCTTATAGTAATTTAACGACCATTTACGGCCCAAAAAATTCTGCGCGCTATCCGGCTTATTATCGAGGAGATATCGGCTGGCTGAGAGACATTCATCCGTTTGGAATTCGCGGCAAGTTCAAAGTTCAGGTAGTTAATTTCACCAATCATTTCAACGCGCTGTTCTATTCGTGGGATCACAGCCGTTCGCCGTCGCGCGTCACCGCCATTGGCATGTTTCCGATCATTCCGACGATGGGAGTTGAATTTGAGTTATAGAATGAAAACCATGACTGCGATTTTCAGATTGTTTGTCGTAACAGGCGCCGCGCTGGTTTGGTTTTCGTGCCAAAAAGAACTCGATCTGACGCAGTTCAGAGACGACTTTGGAGATTACGAACCGGAGGTGCGGATTGAGGCTATTCTTACTCCATGGCGATCGACGCATCCCGATGCTTTTGTGCGAATTGATCGCTCCATCACGATTGACGATACGTTAGTTTTTAATGGTCGTGATGATAATAATAACTGGAAAAGCTATAGTGATGAAAATGGAAATGGAAAGTGGGATATTAGCGAACCGCTGAATGACGATCTTGGCGAAGACGGGATTATCGGACAAGAAAATGGTTTTCCGGCGCGGGATAAAGGTGAGGGAAACGGAAAGCCCGATCAGGGCGAGCCAAATGTCGATGAATATGAAGAAGTGCTCCCGTTTGTTCACGATACGACGGCAATTGTTAGTCTGGCCGATACTCGAACTATGAAAACATGGGATTTCAAATGGTATTGGAATCGCCTCGATGCGCGATACATTGAATTCGATCTGGAAACACAAAAAGAGGGAATTCCAAACATTAAGTATTTCCGTTATGGAGCCTACACACCTTCCAAGCCGATGTCAAACTATCCTGATACGGCGTCTGTTTATGAGTTCAAAATAGAACTGCCGGAAAAAAACCTAGTAATCACAGGTCAGACTAAGATAATTCTGCCGGTGAAGTTTCTGGATTCTAATTATCTTAAGGTACGCGATACTCTTTACGTTCCGTATGGCGATAACGCCGGTGTTTTTTGGACATCGGATTTAGGTACGAATATTTATTGTGTGGCTGTCGAACGGGTCTGTAACCGCAGCGAATATCTTATATACGACCACCCGAACGTCGCCAATTCAAAATTGACAATAGGAAACGGCGGAATTCCGGTTGGATTCGAACCAATCTCATCCGAATTGACTCAGGGGCTCTATAAAATGACCGTGACGGTGCTGGATGAAAATTACGGCCGCTACTATTATTCGTCTTTACTGCTGAGAGATCCGGAAAAATCGAACCTGCGAGACCAATATGGGCGTCCCGTGATGGGTGTAGCCGGTTCACTTGCCGATAACAGTATTTATATTCGGGTTTTACCCGAATTGGACGATCTGAATATTGAAATTGTTGGTAAATAGTCTCCATCTTTCTAGTCAGAGATAACGAAGGTTTTTTATTCGGAGAAAATTGATAAATTTCAGCCGATGTTTAATTGTCATGTTCAGGAGAAACAATGAAACGATTTTTTATCTCACTTGCCACTCTATTATTCGTCATTTCCGGTTGTGTTTTGCCGCCAAAGTCTGCTAAAGAAAAAGTAACGACGCCCAAGGCTTCTTCCACAGAAGCGTTTGATAATCTATTGTCGCTTGATTCGGCGATCACAAAAAAGACGATGAAAAACGGATTGACCTATTATATCCGAACGAACGCCAAGCCGGAAAAGCGCGCTGAATTGCGATTGATCGTCAATGCCGGTTCTGTGCTGGAAGACGACGACCAGCGGGGGTTGGCGCATTTTGTCGAGCACATGTCATTCAACGGATCGAAGCATTTTCAGAAAAACGAACTGATCAGTTATCTCGAATCGATTGGCATGCGCTTCGGGCCGAGTCTGAACGCCTACACAAGTTTCGACGAAACGGTTTATATGTTGCAGGTTCCGACGGACAACGACACGACGCTGGAAAAAGCGTTTCAAATTCTTCAGGATTGGGCGCAATTCCTGAGCTTTGACGATGCGGAAATCGACAAAGAGCGCGGCGTGATTCGTGAAGAATGGCGCTCGGGGCGCGGCGCAGATGCGCGAATCCGGGATAAGCAATTTCCTGTTCTATTCACCGGTTCCCGCTATGCAACCCGGCTCCCAATCGGTCAGATTGCCGTCATTGATTCATTTAAACATGAAACATTGAGAAGATTTTATCGCAATTGGTATCGCCCGAATCTCATGGCTGTCGTTGCTGTCGGCGATTTCGATAAAGATAAAATAGAAGTGTTGATTCAAAAATATTTTTCGCCGTTGGCGAATCCGAAATCTGCGCCTAAACGTCAAATCTTTCCGGTTCCCGACACGCCCGGAACGAAAATCTCTATTGAAACCGATCCCGAAGAGATGAGTACCTCCATTGAGATGTATTACAAACTCAAGAAAACCGAGCAAAAGACCGAGAATGATTTTCGGCAATCGCTCGTCGATGCGCTTTTCAACAGCCTGTTTAATAAACGATTAGACGAACTCACCCGTCAGGCGGAGCCGGAGTTTCTGCAAGGTTATTCTGCGAAAGGACGATTTATTCGGACGCGTGATTTCTATGTGCTGGGCGCGATGGTCGAAGAAAATGGTGTTGAGAAAGGAATGACTGCGTTGTTGACCGAAGCCAAACGCATTCGTCAATTCGGATTTACCCAATCGGAATTGGAACGAAATAAGATGGAAATGCAACGAGGCGTCGAGCAGGCTTTTCGGGAAAAGGATAAAACGAAATCAGCGAATTTGGTTTCAGAATACATCCGGAATTTTCTGATGGGCGAGCCGGTGCCCGGCATCGAAAAGGAACGAGAACTGTACCAAAATTTTCTCCCGACGATTCAATTGGATGAAGTCAACCGACTCGGCGCTGAATGGATGACCGATTCGAATTGTGTGATTTTGGTTTCCGCGCCTGATAAAGAAGGCGTTCGCGTGCCAACTGAAAGCCAGTTAATTGTGTTAAAGGATTCGGTGGAGAATGTGCCGCTGACGGCTTACGATGACAAGGTTTCCGGCGAACCGCTTCTCGCCGCGCCACCCACAAAAGGGAAAATCATTTCAGAAACGAAAAACGAGAAACTCGGGACGACTGAACTAAAGCTTTCCAATAATATCCATGTTATTCTCAAGCCAACAACATTCCGGAATGACGAGATTTTAGTTGCGGCGATCAGCCCGGGCGGAAATTCGCTGGTTTCTGACTCAGATTTTGTTTCTGCTCTGACATCTGTTCCGGTCATTCGGCAAAGCGGCCTCGCAAAATTCTCGAAGATTGAACTTAACAAGAAACTTACCGGGAAAATCGTAAACGTCAATCCAATTATCGGCGAAACGTATGAGAGTATTTCCGCTTCCGCATCGCCGGAAGACGTCGAGACGATGTTCCAACTGCTTTATCTCTACTTTACAGATGTCCGGCAGGATTCGTCCGCATATCTCGCATATCGGGCGATGCTCAAAACAAATCTTGAAAGTCGTAGCCTCGATCCGGGATCAGCCTTTATGGATACGATCACCGTTACTCAGCATCAACATCATTTCCGGGCGCGTCCATGGTCACCGGACATGATGAAGGAAATGGATTTAAGCAAGTCGCTGAAAATTTACCGCGATCGTTTTGCTGATGCGGGTGACTTTACCTTTGTAATCATTGGAAATTTCAACGTTGAAACGATTAAACCGTTGCTGGAAACCTATCTTGCTTCACTTCCCGCCTTGAACCGTAAAGAATCCTGGAAAGATGTCGGTATTCGTTCGCCAGAAGGAGTCGTTCAGCGCGAAGTTCACAAAGGCATCGAGAACAAAGGAGCCGTTTACATTTCTTTGACGGGCAATTTTGAATGGTCGCCGGAAAACAGATTTGCCGTGCAGTCGGTTTCTGGTTACTTGAAAATCAAATTTCGAGAAGCGGTTCGTGAAGAAAAGGGCGGCACATACGGAATCAACGTTCAGACATCGATTTCTCATTATCCGATTCCGGAATACGAAATTGTTATCGAATTCGGTTGCGACCCGGCGCGTGCAGAAGAACTCACGACAATCATATTTCAGCAGATTGACAGTCTGAAAAATGTTGGTCCCGCCGAATCCTATGTGGCAAAAATGAAAGAAATGTACATGCGTGATTATGAAGTGAATATCAAGGAGAACAAGTTCTGGCTTAACAACCTGCAGTTTTCCGTCTTTCATAACGAAGACCCGGAAATGGTTTTGACCTATCCGAAATTAGTGGAGAATTTGACGCGGTCGAGTCTTCAAGAAGCCGCCAAAACTTATCTGGATACGACGAATTACGTGAAGGTTGTTCTCCTTCCCGAAAAAAAGTAACTGCCGCCGAAGCCGATCGGTATGATGAGAGTTCTGGGATATATTTTTCGGTGTATTATCGGTTTTTCATATTTCTTTGTCATAGCGTGGTACATCGTCATCGGCTTACTATTTTACAAACCGCAACAGTTGTATGTATTACTCAGCCCGATCTGTCGGATGATGCTTCGGTCGGTCGGGGTGCGCATTCGGGTTACGGGGAGGAAAAACGTCGAGCGCCGGAAGTCTTATTTGATCATCATTAATCACGAGAGCCTGTTTGATCCTTTCATTTGTGTAGGTTATATTCCGATGTATTTTGTGGCGTTGGAACTGGCGGAGCAATTTTCATGGCCTATTTGGGGAAAACTGACGACGCTTTGGGGAAATATTCCGCTGGATCGGCGAAATGTTACATTGGCAATGCTGGGCTTAAAAAGCGCAGAAGCCGCTTTGAAAGATAGCAAGTCAATCATCATTTTTCCCGAAGGCGGCAGAACAACGACCGGAGAACTGGGCAAGTTCAAAAAAGGCGCATTTTATCTGGCGTTCAATACAAAGGCGGATATTCTGCCGATTGCCATTAACGGCTTATATAAAGCCAAAACGCGCGGCGATTGGCGCGTCCGTTCCGCGAATGTTGGATTCAATATTGGCAGACCGGTCAGATATGAAGACTATCGGGATTTTAGTGTCGATGAACTGCGGGATAGAATGCGGGAAAAAATCCAGAGCCTGAAGACGCAACCCGAAGGGGCATAAGTCGCCCAAAGTCCGAATTTGGTTCTTGAGAATTTTTTAAAATTGTTTATATTTCAGCCATGAAGAAAACAGACTTTTCGTATTTAAGTGAGAGGAAGAAATTTCTCTATGAACAGATGGCGAGAACCTACCGGTCTCAAGATCGTCAGAAAAACACCGATTGGGTTCCGTTTAAAGCGCGGATGATCGATAGCAACATCGCATTGATTTCTATTTCGGGTGCGTACATGTCGGATCAGGAACCACTTACTGCTGAAGGTAAAGAGCGGGATTATGAACCGCGCGAAATCAGTCTCAGCGTTGCTAAAGGAAACCTCAACTTTTTTCCGCTGGACTGGGAGCCGAGTGAAGCCCAAAAGGATTTTAACGTTGTTTTGCCGATCGAGCGGTTGGTTCTTCTTCAGAAAGAAGGAATGATTGGGAAAATTCATGATCCGGTTTATAGCTTTTCGGGTCATAGCGCTAACAAAAAATTTTTGATGAAACATGTATTTCGTACTTTTGAAAAGATTAAAGCGGCAGAATGCAACGGCGTTCTGATCGTTCCCTGCTCGCCACGCACCAGCGAAACCGCCTGTCTGATCGCGTCTGAGATCGAGAGAAGAGGCATTGCAACGGTTATGTTGACGCTTTTTTATGAACAGGCGTTGTTCATGGCGCCGCCGCGGTGCGCGTTTGTAAACTATCCATTCGGCAGACCGTTTGGGAAAGCCGATCATGTCACGCTCCACACGGCGATCCTTCGCGATACGTTGCGGTTGTTTGAGAAAACGAAAGTCCCAGGTGAAATTCTGAGTCTAAATTTTGTTTGGTCTTTCGGAGAAATTCCTGTCTGACGCAATCGGGTTTTTTCGATGCGTTCAACGGTACACTGAAAGAAATTCTTCACATGAAGCGAATGCCCATCATATCGCGGACGTTGATGCTGATTAATGCGCTTGGCATTTTCATTGCAATCTTTTGCCTGCGTGAAAATCTCCCGGCGCAACAATCGCAGAAACCAAATCAATCGGAGATAAATATCATGATGAACAATGTGCATTGGTTAGGACACTCATCGATAAAAATTACCGGTAAAAAGGTGATTTACATTGATCCTTTTAAAATTTCTGGCGGAGAACCCGCGGGCATCATTTTTATCACACACGATCACTACGATCATCTTTCGATGGAAGATATCCGGAAAATTCGGACAGACAGAACAATTATGGTCGTTCCCGAGGCTGTGGAGAAAATGTTCGGGAAGAATGTGCACGGCGTGTTTCCGGGCATGAAGTTCAAGATTGAAGAGATCGAAGTTACCGTCGTTCCGGCTTACAACATTGGCAAGCGGTATCATCCGAAGGAAAAGCAATATGTCGGTTATGTGATTAAGACGGGCGGCGGCACGTATTATCACGCTGGCGATACGGATTTTATTCTGGAAATGAACGACATTAAAGCCGATGTCGCTTTTTTGCCCGTTGGCGGAACTTACACGATGGATGCAAAAGAAGCCGCACAAGCCGCCAATACAATTAAACCGAAGGTCGCCGTTCCGATTCACTACGGTACACTGGTTGGTTCCGCAAAAGACGCCGAGGAATTTAAAAAACTCTGTAAGGTGAATGTTGTTATTCTCAAGAAGGAATAGATAAAGTTATGGGATTAACCGCTGAGAACGTAGGTGGCGCAGAGGGAATTTATTGCCGCGGATTTACGCAGATTATAGGTCACAGATTACGAAGCGCCGGCAATTTATAGTTCGGTCAATGGCGGACAAGCCCGAAACCTGATAACGGAGACAGGCAACGGGTTACAGGCAACGGGTT
>PEYN01000056.1 GCA_002774355.1 Candidatus Marinimicrobia bacterium CG08_land_8_20_14_0_20_45_22
TTATTATCTGAGACTGCGTTCGGTTGACAGATATGAGTACCCCGTCATTGATGTCAATTCGGAGCTTTATCCGGAGGCCCTCGCCGACAGGACCTTCCGCTGGGCATATTCTCAAACTCTTGTTTTCAAACCCAACAGGCGAATAAACTGCAGATTCGCAGTAAACTACCCCGGCAGTGATGAAGTGTTTCTTGTCCTTAACGGCAGGGATTACAGTCTCCGCCGCGACGGAGAAAATCATGCGGCGCGGATTACATTGACGGAGCAGGAGACATACGCTTATTACTATAAAACAGCCTGGCGTACAGATCCCTACGGGACAAGATCCGTTAAAGTGATGGATATCAACAATGACGGTGAATTTTTTATCAGCGATATATGGGGAATCACCAATTCGGATTATCTTCCGGAAGATATAATCGGCTGGAAAATAGAAGCGGGCACGGCAAATATCAATTTTTCATGGAAAACAAATCCTGAATATAGCGGCGGCATTACGGTATATCGCAGCACTGACAGTTTTAACTGGTCGGTTCTTTTAACGACATCGTCTTCGGGTTTTGTCTGGTCGGGTGCCGAGATCGGTCAAAAGTATTTCTTCGCGATAGGCGATAGCGAACATCAATCCAGTGTACAGGGGATTGACACATCTTCTACGGTGACTGTAAAAACGCCGCCGACTTATGTAATTGAGAAAATGATTGACCAGGGTATTACAGCTGATGCCGTTGCGGGAGATATCAGGATTGCCTTGTCGGCGCTGTATAAAAAAGAAAACGATTATGCCGGCGTTTATCTGGTATTGAAATCAAGCTATAATCTGAACATTGCGCAGGGTTCGGAGATTGACTGGGAAACAAACGATTTTCTCATCAAGCGAAAGGGGGTGTCTCCCGGGTCGCATCTTGAGTTTTACTCAAAGTTTTCGCCAGCCGCCGCTCTTGAAACCAATTATGTCTGGAATTTAAATGTATTCGGCAGCAGCGCGATATATTGTTCTGAGCCGGATGTTTATGTTACTCCTGTCGAGGTAACCCGGATGCAGGGTGGTGACTTTGCCAAGGTGGCGCTGATTAATTTTCCCGCGCGGGCTC
>PEYN01000057.1 GCA_002774355.1 Candidatus Marinimicrobia bacterium CG08_land_8_20_14_0_20_45_22
TGGTACGGCAGCTTGCCCGCTTTTCCAAGTCCTTCTCGAGTTGCACTTATTAGTTGAATCCACGTTGTGTTAATGGGAATTTTGAGCTTTTTCTGCAATCGCCTGGGATGGGGCAAAAGAGTTGGGTCTTTAAAGACAATTAATGATTGAAAATATGCTAAAAATTATTATTTCCAGCGATAGATCTTCAGTGAGCCGAGTAACTGAGATGACAGGTAGCAAACCGGGTAAATTGCCCAAAGAATCGGAAAATATTTGAGTAAATCGGTTTGACCGAACAGGCGGGCGCCGTGATATGTCGCGATGAATTCGCTGACGAATTTAAAGACCAAAAGGATTCCAAGCCATCTCCACAGAAGGGGTGAAAAAACCATTATTGCCAGTACGACGTGAAAAAGGAATACGATCGCTCCCAGAATAAAAAACGGAATTGTCAGGTGAAAGGCTTTGCTGTTCCGGCGTAATTGCTGATGAATGTATTTCCGGCCGAATTGCATCGGCTCGGTTTTGACATAACCCGCCGGGTCGTTATTATAGGCGAAGCGCCAGCGGGTTTTCGTGCGGATTTCCTGCATCAGGAACATGTCGTCACCGGTGTCGGTGTCAATGCTTTGATAATAACCTTCGACGTCTTCAAAGACCTGTTTGCGGTACGCTAGGTTGCGGCCGTTGGCGTGCGTCGGTTTATTGTAGAAGGTCGAGGCCGCGGCGGCGGCGGCTTTGCAGAGAGTGTCAAACCGCTCATAAATATTCATGAATCCAGCACGCTTTTCCACCGGGCTGTTTCCCAGAACCATGCCGACATTACTTCGGAAAAAGGAAACGGTTGTGCGAATCCAATCCGGCGGGACCACACAATCGGCATCCGTGACCATGATAATCTCGTTTCGGCTTTCACGAACGCCCATGGTGATGGCGCCCTTTTTTCCCTTGAGGGTTTCGTGGGCTTTGTCGTGATGCAGTACTCTCCAGTTGGGGCGGGCAGCCGCAAAGGAGTTCATGATATTGTGCGTGCCGTCTGAAGAATCGTCGTCGACCAGAAGAATTTCGAGTTTTTCTTCCGGGTAATTAGGCTTGGTCAGGCTCTCCAGCAAACGGCTGATTACTCGTTCTTCGTTACGGGCACAGATAATTACGGAAACCGTGGGTGTGTACGAAACCCTATGCTCCATACGGATAAATATCAGACCCAGGGCAATTACAAACATTATCATTAGATAAAGAAATGCCAGAATAATAGTGATTTCAAAGAAGTTCATACTCAGAAATTAACTTCCATCTCGATGTATCCGAATCGGTGCGATTCGTGTTGACCATTCAGTTCGGTTGAATAAAAAGTGGCTCCGGATTTTAAGAAAAAGTCGTTGAAAAGTTCATAGCTGCCGATGATTTTCACCTGGTCGGCCGTTTTAATATCGCCCATCAGCCATTTAGTGGAATGATCATAGTTTGGATTGCGCAATTCGTAACTGACCGTGGGGTCGCCACCCCAATAATTGTTTTCGTCATCGGTGCCCTGGCGCAAATGCAGGTAATCGCCGGAAACCGAAAATCGCCGGGAAAACGCCGCACCGACCTTGAGATACCAAGCCTGGGCATTGGCGTCGTAAGGGAAGCCCAGGCAAATACCGTTCTGCGTGTAGTCGGTTGACAGGGTTTTATGGCTGTACGTCCAGGGACGCACGGCGGTAAATTCCAGCTGAATATCGACGGGAAAGAAAGCCAGCGTGGGCGAGAGACGTGTCCCGGCCTGCAGGGCATGTTTATTAGCCCACCAGTGCTTGCCCAGTTCGCCGAAACGCATTTCGTCAATCAGCACAGAACCATAGAATGTGACATTACGCAAAAAGGTTGTTTTAAAATCCATAGACATCAGCAGGTTGTCGCGGTCTTCGAGTGCATGCCCGGCCGGCCAGTAAAAACCAAACGGCATCAGATAGGATACTTCCATATTGCGGTCACCATAAATTACCATTTCGCTGAAACCGATTATCGTGGAGCCTTTAAAAAAAGGAATGTCGATACGATGAGCCGCTAAATATTTCGGGCGGTTTCGTGTCTCGGTTGGGATATTCCGGTACTGCGTACTGTCATTCATCAATGAACCGTGCATGAAGGTCAGTTTTATGCCCCGGTATTGCGTGTTGAATCCGATATAGGAAAAAAGAGGAGCGCTTTTCGAAAGAATCAAGTTATTCGTCCCGCCGGCACCCCAGGAGACCGGTTGGCGGTAAAGTCCAAGATCAAAGTTAGCATTATGATAGACCAGCGAGCTCTGGATATTGTCAAAAGTTATGGTGCTATCCGCCTGAAACATGCTCCACATGCCGCGTTCTTCATCGTATGGTTCAGTGAAGGCTGGGTTGTGTCTGACTGCGAAACGGGCAAAACTGGTATGAAAGGTAAACGATTTTCCCAGAGCGCCGCGGAACATGTATTTATCTGAAAACATTTGTTTCTGGTGATTCCCCTTCCAGTCCATCCGGCCGCGCGCGCCGACGTCGAACCAGAAAAACGTCTCGCCTTTTTCGTACATCAAGAAATGGTTTTCCTCAACAGCATCCTGGCGCGAAAAAAGTTGCGGGAAAGCTTTTCCGAAATAGCCTTTCTGGAAAAGAGGAACCGCAATGGAATCCGCTCCGGAAACCTGTCGTTCGGTTTCATAGCAGTAGTCGGCCAAATATTCCCGTAATATCTTCTTCTCGACGCGCGAAAGTCGGGCATCATTTTGTTCGGCTTGCCGGAGAAAGGCCACAATTTCATCGCGTGTCAGCGGCAAGGCTAGGTCGTTCAGGCCGCGAATTGTTCCCTGCGTTTCTAATCTTCTCAGAAAATCGTAGACCGGGCTGGTTGCTGGAACATTAAGACCAGCTGCATAAATAGCGGCGGGCAAGATTACGGTCGCCAGTAATAAAAAAAGTATAAGTCGGTAGTCGCGAGTCATATTGGCCAAAATATACAATTATTCTATCAGTAGCGGAAATGCTTGATCGGTTCACCCTGCTCGCCGATCTGGGTCATGGCGTCGATGCCGATTTGCAGGTGAATCCGGCTCCATTCGGCGGTGACCTGTTTATCGGACTCATCGGTTTTTACACCTTCAGGGGTCAGCGGCAGATCTGAGACCAATAGCAAGGCGCCGCGGGCGATTTCATTGTAATGTCCGACAATGAAAATCGTGGCAGTTTCCATGTCAATGGCGATGCAGGTCATATCTTTCAGGCGCTGATGAAATTTGGCGTCATGTTCCCAGACCCGGCGGTTGGTCGTGTAAACCACGCCGGTGCGGTAATCAAAACCGCGTTGTACGATAATCTCGGAGACAAATTTATGTAATTTAAAAGAAGGCAGAGCCGGAACTTCCGGCGGGAAGTAATCGAGGCTGGTACCTTCGCCGCGGATCGCTGCAATCGGCAGGATAAAGTATCCAATCTCGGTGGATTTTTTCAGTCCGCCGCATTTACCGAGAAACAATACCCTTTTCGGACGCACTGCCACCAGCAGATCCATAATGATCGCGGCGTTTGGCGAACCGATTCCGCAATTGATAATCGTCAGCCCGG
Organism: Candidatus Marinimicrobia bacterium CG08_land_8_20_14_0_20_45_22; assembly: GCA_002774355.1. Classification (NCBI taxonomy): domain Bacteria; kingdom Pseudomonadati; phylum Fidelibacterota; species Fidelibacterota bacterium CG08_land_8_20_14_0_20_45_22. The sequence goes on from PEYN01000057.1 coordinate 3,564, forward strand.
CGGAATTCGTGGCGGCCTGCATCGGGCGATTTTCACCATAAAGCTCACAATTAAACATATCACAAAAATTAGTCACGTAGTTACGGGAATTGGTTAGCAAAATATAGTCGCCGAATTTGTCGAGCGGCATGCCGGTGTAACGCGGCAGCCAGTTTTTAGCGATTTCAAGTTTGTTTATCATTTTGTTATCTCGCTCAAATTGAAAATAATATTATAGCCGCCAGGGCGCAGATCGCACCCAATCCCTGTTTGAGTCCCAGCGGCTCCCTTAGAAAGATCAATGCCAGAACAATGCTGATCAGCGGGTAAAGAGCAGTCATCGTAACTATAGTCGTCACTTTGCCGCGACTGACCGCCTGAAGGAAAAACAGCGAGCCCAGCATACCAAACAGGCCGGTCAGAATCGCCCAGAAGGCACCGGCGGTCTGCCATTGAATCTGATCTTGGAAGGCGATTAAGACCCCGAGGCCAACGATTACCGAACCAACAGCCTGAAAAACCAAAGCACTTTGCGGATTGATATATTTTGTAGCGATTTTCGGCAGAAAGCCCCAGAAACCCCACAAAAAAAGAGCGGTCAGCGCCGGCACAATCCAGGTTTTCACTTTAATCCTCTCTGCATGAAAAAGAAAAATTCGGTCTGCATATTTGCCACGCAAAGTACAAACATTTTTCAAATCAGTCAAATTTATTTGGTTCGGAAAATATTAACCGCAGAGTTCGCAGAGTACGCAGAGGAAAATTATTGGTCATTTTTACACGTTAATTAATGTCTTAGTCATAAAATAGAGTTCTGTGCATGATTAAAGGAAAAACTCTGCGAACTCTGCGGTTTAAAAATGATACACCAGATTAATCTGATGTTCTTGTCCGCCGCGGTTGGCGTATTTTACTCCGGGTGTTTGAGTAGTGAGGTGGATCGGGCTGTCGTCTAAGCGCTTGCCGGTCGGAATCAGTTGCCGGAAAGCATAGGTCAAACCAAGCGGACCCAGGTGAAATTCCGTTTCAGCGTGCAGATCCAGAATATGCAGGCTGTATTTGAAAGGATAATTGATGTCTTTTGATACAACTCCGCACATCATATTAGAAATACCATCAATCTGAAAATCGAAAAGCGTATGGGTATAAACTGCACCGGCCTTGATCTGGACATACCGCATCTGAAAACTATGATCGAAGCCGATCTGTTGGCTGAATGATTTGCCTTGCGAGAGATTTATCTCAGCGGAATGTGAAATCGGTACAAAAATCAAATAGTAGCCGACTACCGGGGTATTTAATGAGGCTGAGAGATTGTAATTCGCTACCGACAGTCCGCTGGTAAATTCCCAGGTTTGGCGTTTGATGCGATTTATAAGAGCCACACCGGAACGACTGAGATTTCCTTTGCCAAGTGACGATTTGTCAACTTTGCTGGGTCGGTTGTTGTCAATAAAATAGGAATATTTATCTGTATAGCAGATCAGTGAAAGTTCCTGCAAACCCGGCCGGAGAGAAGACAATGAAAATTTGTAAATCCGTGCGAAGCCGTCCAGAGGAATATCAATCCGGCGCTTGCCGGACAGAGAATCATACGGACTGGAATTGACATACCGAATTTGCCAGTCGGCCGAAAAATCGGCATAATTCAGAGCCGCTCCAATTCGCCAGTGCCGGTTTAGGCGCGTCGCCAGCCAGACGGAGAAACCGGTTTTTTCTAGGCTCAGGGTATTGTTTAATTCCCGGCCAAAAGTTGGTTCGAGCAGGTCAAAAAAGTACTTATTTGTACGGGAGTCTTCGCTCTGCGGAAAGGAAATAATGTCAATCGTAGGCGACGTATTGATCTGACCGTATTCTGTCCCAAGACCAAGAATTCTGTCGCCTCTTGAAATGATCCAGCGGGTGTTTAGTCGGGTATTTTCGATCCTGAAGCGGCTGGCAAGACTGGTTTCGTCTTTTAGATTATTGAAATACGTGAAATTTTCGGTCAGCTCACCGGCCAAAATATGACGTATTTTTCCTGTTCTAAACGGTAATCCGAAACGTATTTCATTACCTTGTTCGGCAAGCGTCAAGGTCGTTTTGCTATCGATTTTCTTGCGGTATGTGTCACCGTAACCGGATGCCACGGAGATGAATTTTTCTTGATAGGCAGACTCGGTAGAATTGTTTTGAGGAAAGCCCAGAAAATTGTAAAAAAATCCTGCCATTGCCCTGCAAATACCGGCGCCGTGGTGATCAGTATTGAAAAAAAAGTGGGGAAAAGTTTGCGGCTTTTCCCCACGTAAAACCTGTGGATTAAGTGCAATCCGGCTCCTATTTGAGCAGGGTCATTTTGCGAATGGTCTGGTGTCCGTCAATATCTACTGCAGCGAAGTAAATCCCGGAGGGATAGCGGGAGGCATTCCATGTCAAAGCGATGCGACCGGCGGCCATCTGACGATTGATCAGCTGCTCGACTATTCGTCCCTGCAGATCTACGATGCAAACTTTGACGTTGGTGGTCTGTGGGAGATCGAACTCGATATTCGTAGTGGGGTTGAATGGGTTCGGATAGACTGGGTAGAGTTTGAACTCGGTTGGAATACCCTCACTCTTCTGGGCTATGCCGACTTTATAACGATCCGGAAACATACCGCCCAGAGTGCTGTCGGTTCCCGTGAAGAAGCTCTTCATCATTGCCAGGAAACTGGTCGGCGGATTGTCGAACCAGGCCGAAACATTGACCCGTTTTTCATCAATCAGGATCGCTGAATCAGGATAGGCAAAATCTTCGTAGAGACTCCAAGCCATACCAGCCGACATTGAAGACATAAATTGCATTTCCGCGGCGTTCATTTTGAAGTTATCCTGATACGGTTCCATGGCGACGAACAGGTCATTCAGGTTATCGAAAAATATGCCGAAATTCTCGAAGGTTTCTTCTAGCCAATCGCCCATTTCATGGAATTTTTCGACTCCGTAGGGAGTGACTGTCAGAAAATCCGGATTGGATTGTTCCAGAATGTTAATTACGTCCAGCGGGCCCTGCACATCGGAGAAATCCAGATAATCAGGATCCAGGTCGAGGATGAATATCTGATCGAGTTCATTATAAAAACCGGCTAAAACATCTCCGACCACTGACATTGCCCGGCAAGCTAAGTCAATCATTTCGGTCGCGATCTTGATCTGGGAGACACTCAGGAAATAAATCTCAAATTCGCTGTTTGTCCCCAAGGTATATGCACCCCGGCCATCATCATAGGTTTTAAACAGGATGACATAGTTTGTCATGTCAGGACTTCCGGTATACTGATCGACATGGTAACGAATTACGTCAATTGTGTCCTGTATGTCAAAATCGTTCCACTCCAAAGTATTTAACAAACTGTCAATCCGTCCCATTGAAATTAGTTCAAAGGCGGTTTCGAACTGGCTGAAATATTCTTCATCATTTAATAGATCATAGACTAAGGTTAATGCCAATCCGAAATGTTCGTCGGGAGTCAGAGTGGTGAAGGGCGAAGCTTCTTTAAGCTCCAGCGCCGTTTGATAAGCATGCAGTTTGGCCTCAAACTGCTCACGGGTATCATTGGCATTCAGGATAATGTCGGAGGCGATCATAGCCTACATATCGGAAGTGAGACCATTTGGGAAAGTATTATAGAAGGTATAGTTGGATTGCTCGCCACCGCGGTAATAATCCTTGAAAACTCCCATCGGGCCGTCATGATGCGCCAGGCTTTCAATTATTCCTCTCGGTCGAATGACCTTGTTTTCGGATACGGGGCCGATTGGATAGGTTTTCCCGCCTAAAAGGGTATCTGCTTCCGACACGACATTTTGTAAAGAATCCATCCAGGCCAGATCGAATTCAAGTGGGCTGAACGGCTGGTTCGACAGCATTATCTGAAAACTGTCAATCAGGGAATTTAATGAATCAAGTCCCTCCTGGACGATTAATACGCCGGGGTTGATATTGGCGCTGTTATTATTTACTGAATCAAGAATACTCACGAACCCTTCTCGGAGTGTATGCGCCATATTATTACCTAGATTTATGATCATCTCCTGATGATCGAAAAATGTTCTGGAAAACACGAAAAGAGTATCCTGATACTGAGAATCCATGATCCGGACGTTGAATTCAAAATCGGCCGTACTGTCCATGACGGCTACCTAGTGATCGCCCAAAACGCTCAGCAAGGGGCCTACTTTTTCTCCAAAATAATCAATGGATTCGCCGATGCTGTCAGCCATCAGACTGTTTTCGTATGGCCATTTTTGGATGGAATCCCGGTAAGCCGGAAAGGTACCCGATTCGAAAAAATCGGTCAGATTCAGTACAAATTCGTTCGGATTACCGGCCTCAAACAACGGAAAAATATCCGCAAAGGTTTGATTAACGACCAGGAAAGTGTTATTTTCAATTTCACTCAGTAAATATTCAAGGTCATTGATCAGGGTGTCGCCGTTAACGTAGGTGCGGGCGGCCTGAATGATTGCCAGTCCCATATGAGCTTTCATGGTCTGGGTATCGTCAGATCCGGGCAACAGCTTTAAATATTCAGTCTCCATGCTGTCAAGATAGGCCATATATTGCGCCGTAATATCTTTTTGGAGAGTCAGATCGGGAGTTTGGGCTAATAAAGCGGTAGCCAATAGTAACACGGTAATAGCGTAATTTTTTAACAAGTTTTTCATAATACCTCCGTTTTAAACTACTATAAATTAGCATATTTTCGGTTCTTTCGCGGAATGAGTGGGTAAAAGTGGATTAATATTTTTGAATTAGATAAACTATACCTCAGAAAAT
>PEYN01000058.1 GCA_002774355.1 Candidatus Marinimicrobia bacterium CG08_land_8_20_14_0_20_45_22
AATTAATTTGCGTTTCAAAAAAAAGAACTGGAAAGCAATACTCTTATTAAAACGGCATCATAGCCACGAGGAAATTAATCCTTACTATTCTTCCGCAAATTTTTGCATGGTTACCTCTCTCCATGATGGAATGAACCTTGTGGCGAAGGAATTTGTGGCTTCAAGAAATCAAAATGACGGGACTCTTATCCTAAGCCGCTTTGCAGGGGCAGCTCATGAGCTTCAGGGAGCAATCATTGTAAATCCGTATGATATAGAAGAGATGGCAAACGCAATAAAATTAGCAATAGAAATGTCGCCACAGGAGCAACAACTGAGAATGGAAAAAATGCGACAAGCAATTGTCAAACATAATGTTTTTTGGTGGGCGGCATCCTTATTGAGAGCAATGGCAACTATTCAGAAATAATATTAACGTCCAACGCTTTGCAGGCACATTGCCAAAGCCACATAAACCAATCCTAATGCCAAAACTTTGCCAAAGAGTCTGTAAGCCGACCTATGAAAATAAAAAAATAAAAAGCCCCGTCGCACGGGGTAAAGACAAAATGAAAGACGAAAAAATTGAAATACGGACAGATAGAAAAACAAAGCACGAAACGATAACAAAGGCTATATGCAATAAGGGTTTCAGTGGGTTTCCTATCGTTGTAGCCCGCTCAAACTTTCGTGTCGGTGGACAGGAAACTGCTCCGCAATCCCTTACTGCATATAGCTTCAACCGTTAATATCTTTTACACACTTTATCTGACAATCTCGATAAATTTATTTAAGGAATAGAGAAATGTTAAAATTCATACTCGTATTATTAGTCATTTTTTCGGCGTCCATCCTGATCCGGGCGGAATATCGCGGACCCCGCTGGCATATTTACCTCTTTAAACCTCTGACGATGGTGTTTATTTTGCTGATTGCTATGCTGGGACAGGCTACCTTTCCATTTTACAAGTACATGATCATTATTGGTCTGGTCTTTTCTATGGCGGGTGATGTTTTTTTGATGTTGCCGTCGAATCGGTTCGTAGCTGGGCTGGTCGCATTTCTCATTGCGCATCTTTTTTACATTACGGCTTTTGCATCGGAGATCAATTCGCTCGTTGGATGGCCATTAATTCCTCTTGCAGTCTATGGCATTTTTATCTATATCCTTCTCGATTCCTTTCTCGGTAAGTTAAAAATTCCCGTTCTCGTTTATGTTGTGGCCATTCTGGTGATGGCATGGTTTGCTTGGGAGCGGTGGATTCAAACGAGTCAAACCGGGACGCTTTTAGCTTTTATCGGCGCGGTTTTATTTGTCATTTCGGATACGATATTGGCAATTAACCGTTTCCGAGGGGAATTCAAATCAGCCGAGTTCTTAAAATTGATCGCCTATTTCGCGGCGCAGTTGTTGATTGCCGGTTCCGTAGGGATATTTGATCTTTGAAATCGTACAAGAACGTGGAGAACACAGAGAATAATTAATTACAAATAGCTAGATCAACAACGAAGTGGAACTTAACGAAATAAAAAAGAAATTAAAATTCCGAATAGTCGGGACTGCGTTCTCCCCGGCTGTGCAACGCAGTCGGGCGTGTGTTAGCTCTGCGGCTTATGAATTTAGTATGCTAATAAGGATAAAAATACATGGAGACAGAAAATCAAATTAAACTCAAATCCAATATTCGTTATTTGGTGTAAAAACATCTCAAAAAGATAGGCAATTGACATGGATAGAACTTATTATTTAGAACTGGCGGCAAAAGGCTTACGCATGCCCATAGGCGCTGATCTTCTGTTAAACGAACAATCTGATCCGGAATCGTGTCGATTAAACGGAGATTGCTTGGGTGGAGTGATCGTTGAAACGGCGAAGCGATTTCATACGCCGCTGGCATTTTCTTTAATGGATTTGCAAGTTGAAAAGGAGTGGCTGTTAAAAGGTTTGGGGGTTGACCAAGAAGATATTGATTCTTATCATTTCGATTTAGACAGGGGAATTCCGGAGCAGGAACAGATGCCAAAGATTTTGTCAACCGAAAATACCCCGCGCATGAATGCATTCCTTGAATCTATTCGTTTTGTCGCTCAAAATAGTAACTTGGTTCCAGTCGGAATGTGTATAGGTCCATTTTCAATGATGACAAAATTATTCAGTGATCCCATTACGGAGGTCTATCAAGTCAATGTGGATCGTGAAGATAAGGACTCGATTGAAGTGTTATCTGCGCTTGAAATCTCGACTCAAGTTATTATAAGATGGATCGCGCTTCAAGTTGATGCAGGAGCTAAAGCCATTTGCGTCTGTGAACCGGCGTATAACACCGTATATATTTCGCCCAATCAAATCAAGAGAAATCCGGAAATATTGGATACGTTGGTATTGAATTATCATCGACTTATTAAGCGGTTTCTTGAAGAACGGGGCATTGATCTGATTTTTCATGATTGTGGAGAATTGAACGAAGCGATTATCGCGAGTCTGAATATTTTGGACCCCGCTATATTAAGTTTAGGGAGTTCATGCGATTTACCTTCTATTGCTCATCTGGTGAACCGCCAAACTGTTTTATTCGGGAATTTACCTTCAAAAAAATTCTATTCCGACGAGGAAATTACAGAGCAACAGGTGAGGGAATATGTAGCCGTTTTGACGAGTCAAATGGAAAAAACCGGGCATCTATTCATCGTGGGCAGTGAGTGCGATGTCTTGTCTGTTCCCGGATGCGAGCGCACGATCATGAAGAAAGCAATGGCGATTGTTAATGAGGAATTCTCCTTCTAAACGCGCCTGAATAAAAAGTTTGACGTAACGAAAGGTTATTTGTTTTGTCTAAGTGATAATGAAATATACGATACTTTTGAAATGTGTCATTAAACGCAGGAGAAAAACTACATGTCTTTAGTCGAATTAAAACAGGTTACAAAGGACTATCAAACAGGGGAAATGTCTGTTCAGGCGTTAAAAAATATTGAATTGGAAATTGATAAGCAATCCTTTGTGTCTTTCGTAGGTCCGTCGGGTAGCGGTAAAACAACATTGTTAAATCTCATCGGCTGTCTTGACAAGCCCTCTTCCGGTGAGGTTTTTGTGAATGGCACGGCGGTAAATGGTTTTTCAAATAAAGAAGCCGCGTTGTTTAGAGGTAAGCATCTTGGATTTATCTTTCAAAATTTCAATTTACTGCCGGTATTGACCACTTATGAAAATGTGGAATATCCTTTGATCATGGTAAAAAATGTCCCGGCAAATAAACGCAAAGAGAGAATTATGCATTACTTGGAAGCGGTCGGAATGCTCGATCAAAAAGATAAATATCCCTCACAACTTTCTGGCGGGCAAAAACAGCGGGTCGCAGTTGCTCGGGCGTTGGTTACGGATCCAAATCTGGTGCTTGCCGATGAGCCGACTGCAAACTTGGATCACGCTTCGGCTTATAAAGTGATTGAATTGATGCGTCTAATGCAGAGCGAATTTAAAACGACGTTTATTTTTTCGACTCATGATCCAAAAATCGTCAAAGAAGCTGAAATAATTTATACGCTTGAGGACGGTAAAATTGTTAACAAAGAAAATGTAGCTTCATAATATTTTAACCATCATGTCGCCGGTAAACTTTGGGAGAAAATAAGACGATGAAAAATATATTTAAGATCGCTATTCGAAACTTGCTAAGATACAAGAGACGCACCCTGATGACTTCACTTTTAATTATTATTGGAATTGTTTTAGTGATCGTTTTTTCGGGAGTTTCAGTTTCATTTAAAAGCATGATAATTGGTTCCATTACCGATTCGATGCTCGGACATTTACAGATTCATAAAAGCGGATATGTCAGTTCCATTGACAATTTGCCTCTGCATTTGAATATCAACGAAAACGGCATCAGACAATTAGATAAGATATTTGAAAAACATAATGATGTGATTGAGGCTTATTCATATCGGATTAAATTTAACAGCATGCTGAGTAATTTTGTGGAAACGACCAACATCCGTTTGACTGCCGTTGAGCCGCAGATGGAAAATTCTGCCTGCCCGCGATTGGTCGAAAGAATCATAGATGGTGTTCCCGATCCGAATACATTTGTCAAACCGGGAGAAATCATTATCCCGGAAAATTTATCCAAGGGTTTGAATCTCAAAATGGACGAAGAAGTGGTTCTGGTTGCCAATAACAAAGATGGCTCTGTGAATGGGTTGAGTCTGAAAGTATCTCATATTATCGAAGGACTTCTGGGACCATCGGGTCGGGATGGCTTTATTCATATTGACGATGCCAAAGTTCTGCTGAGAATAAATGACAATGAAATCAATGAAGTGGCGATCCGGTTAAAAAATCCCGACAACCTTGGCCGTGTTAATAAGATGCTGAATGATGAATTATCCCAGATAAAAAATAAGCAAGATAAACCCGCTTTTGAATTGCATACATGGGCTGATCTGTCCCCGTTTTCGACCATTGCGACGATTGTTGATTTGTTGATCATTACGGTAAAGATTGTGTTGATTGCCATTGTGCTTATCAGTATTTTAAACGTGATGATGATGTCGGTTTATGAGCGCGTGAGCGAAATTGGAACAATATCCGCAATTGGGACGCTTCCCTCGAAAATCTTATGGCTGTTCATGGCGGAAGGTTTATCGCTGGGAGTATTCAGCGCTGTTATCGGCGATATGATTGGCGTGCTGGTTTTACTGATAATCAATATCGCTAAAATCCATTTTTCTTTTGGAAGAATACAGAATATTCTTCTGAATACTTCGATCTCCGCATCGGAATTAATATCGGTATCTTTGATTGTGATCATCATTGCTGTCATTTCCAGCCTTCAGCCGGCGCTGAAAGCGTCTAAAATGCAGCCAGTGGATGCTTTAAAACATGTTTAAGGAGGATAAAAATGAGAAATATTTTTCGAATCGTTTGTGCGCTGGTCATTTTGGGAACCTTGGTCTTGCACGCTCAGCAAAATCCGTCTGTTAAATCGTATCCAGACGTGGATAGTTCAAAATCACTTGATAGAATTGCAATCGCAACGGTTGGCGAAGGTATAAATTCGAAGATCAGTAAATTTTCAGGGAGAGCGCCGTATTATCTCCTATTTGACGGAAACGGCGTTTTCATAAAATCCATCAAGAATCCAGCCCAGAGTCAGGGGCATCGCGCCAGTTCGGGAGTGGTCAACCTTCTTACGAAAGAATCTGTCAAAATCGTGATTGCGGGCGAGTTTGGAGATAAGATGGAGAACCAATTGAAGGCAAATAAAATTGAATATTACGAGCATGAGGGCATTGCCAAAGACGTAATACAGACATTCGTAAAAAGCAAACGGAGCAAAAATGCACAGAAATAGATTTGTTTATCCGTTGGCATTGTTTTTATTCTCAACGATAACTTGGGGACAGCAAGGCGCTACGAATAAAAGTCAGGCGAATGAGATTCTCAAAAAGGTGGATGAAAACTTAATGCCGGCTTCGTATGAATCGTATCGCAAATTGGTCAATAAAGAACCCAACGGCAGTCAGAAGGAATTTATTTTTTTTACGGTAAAGAAGGGAAAAGACAAAATCGCGATGCTCTATTTATCTCCGGCAAGCGAAAAGGGACGCGCAACGTTGCGGCTGGGTGACAATATGTGGCTTTATATTCCGAATGTTGGCAAACCGATTCGGATTACCAGTATGCAGTCGGTAGTGGGCGGCGTTTTCAATAATGCCGACATTATGCGGCTCGATTATTCCGTCGAGTATGACGCGACAATATTAGAGCAGAACCCATCTGAATATGTATTGGATTTAAAAGCGAAGACCAAGACCGTTGCCTATGACAAATTAAAAATGTGGGTTGATAAGAAAAATACAACCGTCACAAAGGTTGAATGTTACGCCGCGTCAGGGACTTTAATAAAAACGCTGAAGTTCAAGGACCTTAAGAATTTTGGCGATGGAATCATGCGTCCCGCGGTGATTGAAACGAACAGTCCGTTGTATAAAGGTTATCGCTCGTTGATGATTTACTCAGGGATGAAGGTCCGAGAATTGCCTGACGAAGTGTTTACGTTGGAATATTTGTCACGATTGGGCGAATTGCGATAATGCGTTTTAGCAAAATCGTTCTGGCCACATTTTTTCTTTTTATTGGTGTGTTTTCGCAGGAATATGATTTTGATATTCCTGAAGAAGACGACGCAAAGATAGAATGGAATGGAAACTTAGACACAAAGTGGGGTTTACTGCAAACCCGAAAATCCTCGCCGTTTTATGAGTTGCAGTTTTATAATGTTGCCGAAAAAGAGGATTACCTATCTCAGTACAGGCTTGATTTTTATCTCGATGGAGTCTATCGTTATAAACAAGCCGGATTTTTTATGAAAACCTTTTACCAGTATGCTAAGGAAGAGCCGCTTTCGCCGTCTTTTTTCGAATTGTACGGCAGTTTGAATCTTTCGCCACGTTTGAGCATGAGTATCGGTAAGCGCCGTTTCAACTGGGGCAAGGGATACGCCTTCAATCCCGTGGGCTACGTTAACGCCGATAAAGACCCCGAAAATCCCGATCTGGCTTTGGCAGGGAAAAAATCCATTTATATCAATTACAACCGGAGTATTAAGTCCAATTTTCTGCATAATATTGCTGTCAGTGCTATCTTATTGCCACCCGAAACTGAAATTATCGACAAGTTTGCGTCGGCTGATAAAATTGGAACCGCCCTGAAACTCTATTTTCTCCTGAAAAATATCGACATTGATTTAATGACAATTTATAAAAAAGACGAACCTCAGCGGGTAGGTTTGGACTTTTCGGCCAATTTGCGCGAAAACATGGAAATTCACGCTGAGTATAGTTACGCGAGCGATGAAGTCAAGTATTTTGTCAATGACGCCTCTATTTTTCAGAATAAGATAGACGGAAGTTATTATTTACTGGGTTTACGCTATCTCAATCGTTTCAATACGACGCTCATTGCCGAATATTATCACAACAACAGCGGCCTGTCAAAAAGTGAGTTCAATTCTTATACCGACTATTTGCGGAATAGCATTAAAAGTAACGATTCCAATTTAATCAACCTAGCAAAGTTGAATATGTCCACCTACTTCAGCTCAAAAACGCTGATGCGGGATTATCTGTATTTGAAAATTACTCAGCCTGAGCCTTTTAACTGGTTATATTCTTCCGTCTCAATGTTTGCGATTTATAATCTAAACGATAACAGTTTTCTCATTTCTCCGCAATTGAGTTACAAACCTTACACCAATTTTGAAGTTTTATTGTGGCCGTATTTATTCTTTGGCGGTAACGAGACAGAATATGGGAACAAGCAATTTCAGAAGAAAATCGAAATCTGGCTGCGCTTTTATTTTTAATGCGTTATCCAACTGTTTCGTGCTCTGAACCCTGCCAAGAGAAGGAATATCTCTCGCCAAACCCGCGAAGAATTCTATCTCGCAGAGTCCGCAAATAGGAAAAATAAAATATTTCTCGCTACGTTCGCGAAGAATACTATCTCTCAAAGTCCGCGAAGCGGAGCGAAGTTCCGCCAACGACTGTGGCCAAGGGGAATAAAAATATGGAAATACCTTTACTTTCTGTCTCCTGTCTCCTGTTTCCTTTTTCCTTTCAACGAATAATCTTTATTTGTCTCTTGTAAAATATTTTTATGGAGAGTTTCTATGAAGAAAGATTTTATAATTTTATTGACATTAGTCTGTGAACGTTTTAAGACGTTTAGAAGATTTTCTAATGAAAGATTCGAATGAATGAACAGAATTATATTCGTTTTATTTAACGCTTTACATGGAGGTGAAGAATGAAATACGATCAGGATAAAGTGGATGAAATGACGCTTGCGCTCCTCTATCTTGTTACAACAGAACGGCATGAAGGACTCGGCGCCAGAGCGTGGAGGGGATTTGATTTGAACACAATCGATCGACTCTACGAAAAGGACTGGATCAACGATCCCAAGATAAAGGCGATGTCCCTCCATCTAACGGAAGAGGGGTTTAAGAAATCGGAGCAGTTGTTTTCGAAGCATTTTGGGAAAGAGGAAAAATGACTTTTGAAAAAATGCCTTTTATTGTAAGTTTCGTTGTCGGTGAAATCTGGCGTTAATTCTCAAGGAATGATGATGAAAACGATTGCTAATAAAATATAGAACATTGGAGGAAGGTAAATACACTTGAATAGATTCAGGTAAATTCATCATGATAACTCGTTCAAATATAATTTGTTGAATAACCACAAATATGATGACGATCCGCTTGATGAGTTTCGAAAACTTGTTAATACTTTTGAGGAAACAATATGGATAAGAAAAAAATGAGGAAGCATTATCAAGTAACCGAAAAATGTATATCGTGCCATGCCTGTGTGGAAGTGGCAGAAAATAATTTTGATATAGGCGGTAACGGTTTAGCATTCGTTAAAAAGCAACCCCAGAATCAAATAGAAGAAGAGCAATGCGAAGAGGCTCTGAATGTTTGCCCTGTAGGCGCTATTGTAGCTGAAGACTTAAATGCAGAAAGCACTCAAGAAAGCAAAGAGCCGATTTTAGCAAGTTCCAAAGTGAAAGAGACTTTAGATAAGTATCCGGAATTAAAAAATGTTTTAACAGGGCTTTCGCCAAAATTCAATAAACTGCTAAATCCGGTCATGTATAACTCTTTGGCGCGTTTTGCTTCCTTTTCCGACGCCTCGCGTGTGACGGGGATTTCGATTTGCGAAATACTATTTCTCCTGAACGATGCAATAGGAACCACCGATAAGTTGCATAAAATTGTGCCGGAGTGTATTAAAGAAAAAAAGGCAGATGAGATCTCATCATTTAGTTCGCCAATTACATGGGCAGAAACAAGCGAACGGTACATATATAATGCTGACAGTATGCCCGAAATTATTGAAAAAGTAATTAATCTGAATGCACAAGAAAATATTGTTATCATTTCTGTCAAAGAACCGATTGAACTCATTAAAACCGCAAAAGGGTTGGGGCTTGAGTTAAATGTTGAAAAATCAAGAGAGTATAGGGTTTCGGTTTACAATAATGCAAAAATAACTCAAACTTCTTGGAAAGAGCGGAAAGGTCTGTTTGAACAATTGGATGTTAGACGCATGCTAACCGATCCCTTCGATGTTATCATCCAAAAAGCATACAGTACAAAGGAAGGCGACGGTTTTATTTTAATACAACGTTTCGAGCCTTTTCCTCTTATGAATATGTTCGCTGAAATGGGATTTGAATTTGAAAGCGAATATCAATCGGATCAAGAAATTTGGGTTTACTTCTATAAAACGCCCGTAAGCAAATCGGATAAGACTGAAAAATCAAGTAAAACAGAAATTATCATACAATCCGCAACTCCTGTTGCCTATCCGGTCATCATGCGTTTACTGCAATCGGAGCTGATCCGTAAGAAAGTTGCCATTAAAGAACTGAAGGTTTGGGAAGAAACCGAAAAACATCTGGCATGGATTACGAACGGTAAAGCTGACATTAGTTTTTCTGCGGTGATCACCGCGGCAAAATTGAGGAATTCCGATATTAAAATTCCTGCATTATTTGTCTGGGATAACTTCGTTATTTTGACGAGGTACGAAGCCAAAAATTTCGATGACCTCGTCGGCAAAGAAATACATACGCCTTTATTTGAGGAAGCGCCACCCGCAAAAATAACAAAATATTTAATGAAAGCAAGCGGTTTCAATCCCGATGATTTCAATTTTGTTTATGGTAAACCCTTTGGACGTCCCGAGCAAATATATGCGGATTTTGTTAACGGAAATGCCGATACCGTCATACTTCGCGAACCGGAAGCAAGTTATGCTATTAAAATAATGCAGGACAGAAACGAAAATATTTCAGTATTATCCTACAACGAAATGTGGAATAAAATAAATCCCGGTTTTGGCAGTTTTCCCAATGCAGGGATTGTAATTAAAGGCGAGTTTGCCCGTAAAAATCCTGAATTATGTGATCTGTTCTTAATAGAACTAAAAAATGCCATTGATTGGGTAAATAAAAACAAAAAAGAAGCCGCGAAATTAGCTTTTGATATGATGCGACAGCCGATTGATAGAATAGAATTATTCTTAGACAGAGTAAAATTCAATTATGTAAGCGGGACAGAATTAATTGAAAAGGTAAAAGATTATTTCGACGTGCTCGCGCGAGAAAACATTGTTGATTATCAAGTGGATGATGATTTTTATGATATTTTTAAGTAAGAATAGGAAAATCTAAATAAGATAGTTAAAAGGAAAAATCTGACATGTTGAAACTTAAAAATAAATTTATTTTCGCTCCAATAAAAACAGGATATGGCGATCAAACAGGCATCATTACATCAAGACATCTTCATTTTTATCAGTTGCGTAGCAAATTTGCTGGAGCCGTGACGCCTGAGCCTATGTATCTTGATAAGGGATTGAGAGAAATACCCACTCAAATCGGCATTGATAATGATGACAAAATCGAAGGATTAAAACAGTTAACCCATCTTATTCATCAATTTGATACGAGGGCGATCGCGCATTTGAACCATCCAGGCAGAATGGCTAATCCGAATATACCGGGGAATTATTTTTTATCTTCAACAAATATCGCATGTGAGGCAAGCGGTGCAACTCCCAAGCAAATGAGTAAAGATGATATTCAACACGCAATCGATTTATTCGTAGCGGCTACAATAAGAGCGCAAAAAGCGGGTTTCGATATGATTGAGATCCAATTTGGACACGGTTATCTCCCGGCTCAGTTCATTTCGCAAAAAGTAAATAACAGAACTGATGAATACGGTGGCAGTTTCGAAAACAGAATAAAATTCCCCTTAGAAATTTTGGATGCGGTAAAATCTGCGACGGATTTACCCGTAATCGTCAGAATCAGTGGCGATGAAATGATTCCTGATGGCATCAAGTTAGATGAAATGATTAAATTTTCTAAGATATTGAAAGAGAAGCAGATCGAGGCGATTCACGTTTCAGCCGGAACGGTTTGTAATACGCCGCCATGGTATTTCCAACACATGTTTGTCCCAAAAGGGAAAACGTGGGAGTTTGCAAAAAAAATAAAACAAGAAGCAAATATTCCAACGATTTATGTGGGGCAAATCAATACGGAAGAGGATATAGAAAATCTTATAAATAATTTCAAAGCGGATTATATTGCCATTGGAAGAGGACTTGTAGCCGATCCCGATTTTATAGGAAAATACCTTAAACAAGTGAAGGGAAATGTACGTCCCTGCCTTGCTTGTGCCGAAGGTTGTCTGGGAGGCGTTAAATCAGGACAGGGTCTTCAGTGCCTTGTAAATCCTCAGGTAGGAAAAGTAATTGATGTTTTTGAAAAAGCGAAACAACTTAAAAATGTTGCTATTGTCGGTGGCGGTTTGGCTGGAATGCAAGCCGCAGTGACATTACATGCAAGAGGTCATAAAGTAACGCTTTTCGAAAAGAATAAACTTGGCGGGCAATTTAATCTGGCTTATTTACCTCCTCATAAAGAAACTTTGAAAAAGATTATTGATTATTTTGTCAAGGAAATAGAAGAAAAGCAAATTCCTGTTTTGTATAAAAATCCAGATGAACACGATTTGGTTGGTTTCGATGAAATAGTCATAGCGACAGGATCTGTCCCTGCTATTGCTCCTATTAAAGGATTGGATAAATATTTCTGGGCGGAAGTTCTCGAAGAACTAAATTTACCTGACAATAAAAGAGTTGCTATTATAGGCGGCGGACTTATCGGTGTAGAAGTTGCCAGTAGGTTGTTAGCCAAAGGAAATAGAATCTATATCATAGAAATGCTATCAGAGCTCGCTAGAGGAATGGAAGCGATTGAACAAAATTTTGTGATAAAAGCCCTACAAAACGAGAACGTAGATATTTATCTCAATGCGAAAGTAAACGAAATAAAAGGCGACAAGATTATTTTCGAATATGAAAATTCAAGTCGTACCCTCGAAAAAATAGATGTTATTGTTTTAGCAACCGGAATGAAAGAATATAATCCATATAAAAATATCCAATTGGGGAAACCTGTTTATGTTATCGGCGACGCGAAACATCCGGCGAAAGCCCAAGACGCGATTAGAGATGCTTATGAAACCGCAAAAAGGATATAATGACACTCCGAAATGTATTTGAATATCAAGAGGTTATCTTAGGTTGCTTCTATTCTAAATGCAACTAATTTAAAGCGGAGTTTCGTATGCCCAAGACAGAACCATTTGATAAACACAGCGATAGATATGATGGATGGTTTGAAAAGAACCGCGATAAATATCATGCTGAATTGGAAGCGATCCGACAAATGATGCCCACATTCGAAGGCAAAGGGTTGGAGGTTGGCGTCGGTTCCGGCAAATTCGCTGTGCCATTTGGAATAAAGATTGGCGTGGAACCATCGGAAAGAATGGCGATCAAAGCCGAAAAACAGGGGATTAGGGTTTTTCGAGGCGTAGCGGAAGATTTGCCGTTCTCCGATTCCGAGTTTGACTTTGCGCTGATGGTAACGACTATCTGCTTTGTTGACGATATTCTCAAATCTTTTAGGGAAGTTTACCGCGTGTTAAGGCCTCTTGGAAGTATCATTGTGGGATTTGTAGATAAAGAAAGTGAATTGGGCAAAAAATATAGTAGTAATCGTAATAGAAGTGTATTTTACAAAGAGGCAACTTTTTTCTCAACTGAAGAAGTGTGTAAGTACCTTGCGGATGCTGGTTTCGGAGATTTTACTTTTAAACAAACACTAATTCATGGAGAGGCAAAAGAAGTAGTTCAGGACGGCTTTGATAAAGGCGCATTTATCGTAGTTAAAGCCGTGAAGTAAAAAATGTATCAAATGTTTTAAATCCAACACAACAGTTCTTCGTTTTCACAAGCCCGAATGGTTTTTACCATACGGGCTTTTTATTATCCGTATCTAAGAGTGTTATGCAGAAATCTGTGATGAGAAATTTCTCTGTTTTTATTTTTTGTCTTTTTTTGGATTTTTTCGTGGTCATCTCTTCCCAAATCCGATTTCATCCGTATCAACCTGTTCGCTTCGGCGAATGAGCGGTTAAAAAATATTCGTTCTCTGCGGTTTTTCTTGCAATCTCGTCGATAAACTTCTATTTTTCTGGTCGGATGATGAAGAATCTACAGGAAAAGTTGAACGCATTGTACGGACGGGCAGATGTCAATCGTCCTGATGGAACCGCTCCTTCGGATATCCGCGTGGAAATAAATCGTCTGCTGTCGAATCGAATTCCGATCAAACATTTTCCAAAAGCCGAAGTCGAAAAGGCGAGTCTTTCACTCGATAAACTCGTTGATGGCAGATGGATCAATACACACTTCGGCGACATTTTTCGCGGAGAATTCGCGTTTGATCTTCGCGAAATTTACGGTAAACTGGATTTAGCCGAAATCTTCCGTTTTTCCGAAGCGGATTATCAAGAATGCTTTCATATTCCCGGAATCATTTCTCCGGACAAATTCCTGTTTATCGATACAGAAACGACCGGCTTGGCGGGCGGAAGCGGAACGGTGGCTTTTTTAGTCGGACTCGGTTGGATTGACAAAGATAAATTTATCGTTCACCAGTATTTCATTACGCAGTTGAGTCACGAGGAAGGGATGCTCGAGCTTCTGAACGATGTGGTCAAACGATTCGATTGTTTAGTGAGTTTTAACGGAAAGACATTCGACATTCCATTATTGACAACGCGATTTTTAATGAATCGTATCGATCCGTTATTCGAATCGCGGCATCATATCGATCTGCTATATTACACGCGACTGCTTTGGCGATTGGCGATGGAAAACTGCAAGTTGAAAACGCTGGAAACCGAATTGTTGGGATTGAATCGTGAGGATGATATTCCCGGCGAGATCATTCCAAAAATTTATTTTGAGTATTTGAGGACGCGGAATACAGAAAAACTCGAACGGATATTCTATCATAACCGATTCGATATCATTTCAATGCTTGCCGGTCTGATTTTGGCAACGCGAACGATGCAAAAACGAACTCCGGAAAACAATCCGCTGGTCGATTTCGCTAAAGGGAAATGGTTTGGGAAAAAGAAAGACGCCGAGCGAAGCCGCTCACATTATCAGCATGTTTTAGAGTCGCAGGTTTCTTTGCCGCGCCGTCAGAAAACGATGCTGGAATTGGCGACGATTTATAAAAGGAACGGTGAATATTCGTCTGCTATTCCGCTGTGGGAAGAGACGACAAATCCGGAATATCCGTTTTCATTCGAACCTTTCATCGAACTGGCGAAATATTACGAACATATCGAAAAAGATGTTCGTAAGGCGCTAATGATGGTCGAATCCGGAGTTGTGGCATCACCAACCCGTTGGATTGTTGAACAGCCGATGATTTCTAAACGAATCGAGCGTCTTCGCAAGAAAATCGAGAAATAGGCGAGTGGAGGATAAAGTCATGAGACCGAAACATATTCCCGATAGCGAAAAGTTTAAGAAGAATGTCGTCTGGGTTCAAGATATCGAAGGGAATACCGGTGAATTCGCGTCATTTCCTATGGATTTACTGCCGGAAATTCAAACGGTTTTGGAGAAGAAAAATATTCACAAACTTTATTCACATCAGGTGGAAAGCTGGAATTATGCGCGAGAGCGACAGGATTTTTGCGTCATCACACCGACCGCTTCCGGGAAAACGTTGACGTACAATCTGCCGGTTTTGCAGGAAATGATTCAGCGTCCGACGAGCAAGGCGCTTTATCTGTTTCCTACGAAAGCGCTGAGTCAGGATCAGATGAATGAACTTCACGATCTTGTGACCTTACTCGAGAAAGACATCAAAGTTTTTACGTTTGATGGAGACACACCACAAAACGCCCGCGTTGCGATTCGAAAGCAGGGAAATATTGTCGTGACAAATCCCGACATGTTGCATCAGGGCATTTTGCCGCATCATACGAAATGGATGCAATTTTTCCAGAATCTGCAGTTTGTCGTGATTGATGAAATGCACACATATCGAGGTGTTTTCGGCTCGCATTTCACGAATGTCATTCGGAGATTGAAACGCGTCTGTGAATTTTACCGGTCAAATCCGATGTTTATTCTCTGTTCGGCAACAATTGCCAATGCGCAGGAACATGCAGAAAAACTGATTGAAAAACCGGTTTGTCTCATCGAAAAATCCGGTGCGCCGGTTAGTCCGAAGGAGATCTATTTTTACAATCCGCCGATCGTGAATAAAGAACTGGGAATTCGGGCAAGTTATATCAAGCAGGCGCGGTATATCGCCAAGGAATTGATCAATCAGAAAATTCAGACAATTATTTTTGCATTGTCACGTCTTAACGTTGAAGTTTTGACAAAATATCTGAAGGATGATTTTGAGTCCGGAATATCGGCGATGAATCAACCGGAAAAGATTGCCGGTTATCGCGGCGGTTATTTACCCAATCGCCGAAGGGAAATCGAACGGGGTATTCGCGACGGCGACATTCTTGGCGTGATTTCAACAAACGCGCTGGAACTTGGAATCGACATTGGTTCGTTGGACGCGGCAATTCTTGCCGGTTATCCGGGAAGCATTTCCAGTACTTGGCAACAATTGGGTCGCGCTGGAAGACGTGGCAAGTCGGCAATCGGCATTTTTGTGGCGCGTTCAACGCCGATCGATCAATATCTGATGCAACATCCGGAATATTTCTTTTCAAAATCGCCGGAGCATGCGCGCATTAATCCGAATAACCTGATAATTTTAGTCGATCATGTCAAATGCGCAGCTTTCGAGTTGCCGTTTGAAGATGGAAGCAAGTTTGGAAATGTCGAGTGGAAGGATTTGAAAGAGATTTTGAAGTTTCTGCAGGACGGCGGAATTCTGAATCAAAGCGGAAACCGCTGGTATTGGTCGGAAGATGTCTATCCAGCGATCTCCGTCAATTTGCGGTGCATTCCTGAGGGAAATTTCGTCGTAGTGGATACGGATAATCATCATAAAGTCATTGCAGAAGTTGATTACAGTTCGGCGGCAATGACAATCTATCCCGATGCGATCTACATGGCGGACGGCATTCAGCATGTGGTTGATCAATTGGATTGGGATGGGCGAAAGGCGTATGTTCGAAAGACTGACTCGGATTATTATACAGATTCGATCGATTACACCAACGTAAAAGTTTTGGTTGAAGACGAAAAAAGGAAATCGGGCGATCTGAGCGTTTTCCATGGCGAAGTTCAAGTTGTGACGCGTGTCGTTGGATATAAAAAGATTAAGTTTTACACGTTAGAAAATGTTGGTTACGGAAAGATTAACCTACCTGATCTGGAAATGGCAACGACGGCGTATTGGTTTACGATTCCGCAGGCGATTTTGGATTCGATGAGTTATTCGAGGGCGGAAGTCATCGACGGAATTCTTGGCATCAGCAAAGCGATTCATTCGGTCGCAACGCTGAAAATCATGAGCGAGCCGAATGATATTCATCGAAGTGTCGGTGATAAATCTTCTGAATGGTTTGCGATGAATGCAATTACGGAACGCGGAATTTATACGCCCGCAACCAGTTCTGCGCCATCGATAAAACTCGATCCGGAAGACCTTTCGCATTTCCAGCCGACGATATTCATCTATGACAATTATCCGGGCGGGGTCGGATTTAGTTCGGCGCTTTTCGATTCGCATGAAGAATTATTGATAGGCGCTCTGGAATTGATCAAGAATTGTCCATGTAAAGATGGTTGCCCGTCGTGCGTTGGACCGTCGAAAGAGGTTGGCGAAAAGAGCAAAAAGATCGCAATCGACATTCTTCAACACTTGACCGGAATGAAAAGTTGAAAATTTCAATTGATTCGAGAAGTGAACCATGTTTAACTTATAGTTATGAAGAATGGTTTATTCATCACATTTGAAGGCATTGACGGATCGGGAAAAACGACCCAGATCGCCGCGTTTATCGATCACCTAAAACGGTTATCTGTTTCCTATGATTTATTTCGCGAACCGGGCGGAACGGCAATAGGTGAAAAAATCCGAAAGATTCTTTTAGATAAGAAAAATATGCAAATGAGCGCCATCTCGGAACTTTTACTTTATTCCGCCAGTCGCCACCAACTTTCTCGAGAATCGATCATTCCGGCGCTGGAGTCTGGGAAAGTCGTCATCTGCGATCGTTTTTATGATTCGACGACCGTTTATCAGGGATTTGGACGCGGCATTGATCTTTCGTTCATTGAAAGGTTAAATTCCATCGCAACGGACAGGCTTGTTCCCGATTTGACGTTCATTTTGGATATTGATTTGTCAGAACGAACGAACCGAATCGGCGTGAAAAAACTCGACCGTTTGGAAAGTGAAGATGCGGATTTTCAACGGCGCGTACGGGACGGTTTTTTAAAAGTTGCTAAAGATAATCCCAATCGCTTCGTCGTTTTGAATGGATCACAAGCGGTTAACACCATTTCGGATGAAATCTTGGCTCATTTTTTAAATCTCTGCAAAAGGAAAGATTATGCGATTTTTGAATAAAAAGTTTTACATCATTGGCATTATCCTGCTGGTTGCAGGAACGATTGTTTTCGCCGTGACGACGAGTGACGTTTACCGCGACATTTCGACTTCCATGCGTCTCTTTAACAAAGTTTATCGACATGTTATTCTGAATTATGCGGATGATATAAAAACGGAAGATTTTACCGAAGTCAGTGTTCGGAAAATGGTCAACGAGCTCGATCCGTATTCCGTTTTTATGACGGGCGACGAAAAAGATCCGCTCGAAACGTTGGCGCGCGGTGAGTACGGCGGAGTCGGATTGAGAATTAGTCTGCGGAACGATACGCTGACCGTGATTTCTCCAATGGAAGATTCGCCCGCAAAACGCGCCAATATTATGCCTGGCGATCAGGTTCTTAAAGTTGATTCTGTTTCAACGATCGGTATGGAAATCGACCGAAGTACGAAAATGATTCGCGGAAAATCGGGCACGAAAGTGCGATTGACGATTCGAAGACCAGGAATCAGCGGGGAAATGATTTATACGCTTGTGCGTGAAAATATCGATGTCGCGGACGTGACTTATTTCGGAATGGTTGAAAACGGCGTCGGATATATCAAACTGACCGGTTTTTCGAAAGGCGCTTCCGATGAAGTAAAGAAAGCGTTAAACGATCTGATTAATTCCGGCGATTTAAACGCAATCATACTCGATTTGCGCGGCAACCCGGGCGGTCTTTTAGAAGAAGCGTTAAAAATATCGGAGTTTTTTTGCTCGCAGGGCGACACGTTGCTGTTTACCAAAGGACGCGCGGCAATGACCAATAAAACCTTCGTTTCCAAACGAAAACCGTTGATCGACCCGGATGTTCATCTCGCCGTTTTGATCGACGGAGGAAGCGCTTCGGCAAGTGAAATTGTTGCCGGGATTATTCAAGATGTCGATCGCGGTGTTGTGATCGGAACAACCAGTTTTGGGAAAGGGTTGGTTCAAACGGTTTTTACGTTGGATTCCAAACACGCCATCAAGATGACAACGGCAAAATATTTTACGCCCAGCGGACGATTGATCCAGAAACCCGATTATCTGAACAATCCAAAAATCATCGAAGAAAAAACAGATAAAGATACCGTTTTTTACTCGAAGAATGGGCGGCTGTTGAAAGGTGGCGGCGGAATTGCGCCGGACGTTCTTGTCCCGCTGATAGAAGTCCCGCTTCTGGTGCGTGAATTATGGCGGCAAAATATGTTTTACGCCTTCGCTATTCATTATCAGACCGAACACGGAGATGTCAAGGAAGTTGACTCCGGGATTCTTTCCGAATTTCAAAAATATCTTAAAAATGCCGGATTTACTTATGAGACGAAAAGCGAAAAGCAGATGCGCGAACTCGAGAGAATGTTGAAATCCGATCAGGAATTCAAGACAAGTGATGTCAATTTTAACCGTTATTATGTCATTTTCGAAGCGGCGAAAGAAAAAGATTTCGAGAAAAATCACGATCTAATCATCAAAGGGCTGACCAGCGAATTCGCTACGTTGGAAGATGGGTTAACCGGTCGGGCAAAAACCGAACTGAAAACTGACCATGTCGTTAAACAAGCATTGATGATGTTGAACGATCAATTGGCGTATCAATCCATGTTGGGTTATTCTATGAAATAAGAGGGAAATAAATGAAAAACAAATTCTTATTGCCATTCGTTTTTACTGTTTTGTTTATGGCGGGTTGCGGTTCGCCTGAGAGAACTGAAAAGATTATTGCCGATATTTCTGAAGATGTCCGATCCGAATATTGTCCCGATAAACGAATTTCCATTTGGAACATTTCCGTTAAACGCGATCGTGGCGATTATATCATTTCCGGAGAAACTGATCACGCAACTGCGCGGGAAGTTTTCCAGAAAAAGGTAAAATCAGCATTGCCGAAGAAAACGGTCATATTTTCCATTAATCTGCTTCCAGATGATACAGTCGGACAATTGCATTTTGGAATGTTGCGTACATCAACGGCGAAAATGCGAAGCGGCACCTCGGTTTTTAAAGATATTGTCAGCGAAACGTTGATGGGGTTGCCGATAGAAATCCTCAAAGAAGAGGACGGTTGCTTCTTCGTTCGTAGCGACGACGGATATTTGGGCTGGGTCGATAAAGATCAGGTCATTCAGGGAAGCGATTCGCTCAAACTTCTCTGGGATAATTCTGAAAAAGTCGTTTTTACCGATGTCGAAGGGATCGTTCATTCGGAACCGTCATTCGAATCCGATCCGGTCAGCGACTGTGTAATGGGAAACTGGTTTATCTATATTGGAAAATCTGGATCGTGGATAAAAATCGGATATCTCGACGGTAGAATTGGATTTATCCCAACGAAACAATTGGTAACTGCGGATGTCTATCTGTCCAGAAAATTAGATCCCGAAAAAGTTGTTAAAACCGCCAAAAGTCTGTTAGGTCGTC
This sequence comes from Candidatus Marinimicrobia bacterium CG08_land_8_20_14_0_20_45_22, assembly GCA_002774355.1. NCBI lineage: Bacteria > Pseudomonadati > Fidelibacterota > Fidelibacterota bacterium CG08_land_8_20_14_0_20_45_22. The sequence goes on from PEYN01000058.1 coordinate 19,905, forward strand.
CTTATCTCTGGGGAACCGCTTCGACAAAGGAAATGGATTGTAGCGGATTTATTCAGACGGTTTTCCGCAATAACGGATATGTATTACCACGCGACGCCAACATGCAGGCGAATGAAGGTGTCGAAGTCGATACATCTGGTTTTTTTAAGAATCTTCAACCATGCGATCTGCTTTTCTTCGGGCGTAGCAATGAAAAAATCACGCACGTCGGCATGTATATCGGCGGGTATGAATTCATTCACTGTTCTGGGCGAGTCCGAATTGATAGTTTCGATCCTAACGCTAAAAAATACAGTGATTACCGTAAAAACGGTCTCCGAAAGGTCAGGCGAATCGTGAATTGATCCACGCTAAGTAGAGCGACCGTTTTTTGATATTTTCTCAATCTTTGTTTTGCCAATTCGTATATTGATTATGACGATATGAAGAATCCGACGATACTAATCATCAAAACCGGCTCAACTTACCGCGATGTTCGGACGGCGATGGGCGATTTTGACGTTTGGATTCAGAACGCGGTCAGTTGTCTGGATGTTGCATGGAAAGTCAAACCGGTCGAACATGTTGAACCGGATAAAGTTCAGACTTACGACGGCGTGATTTTGACAGGCGCTCATTTATCGCTGACGCGACCTTATCCGTATCTGGAAGGAATGAAGCGGCTTGTTGATAATATTCTCAAGAATCAAATACCAACGCTCGGTATTTGTTTCGGACATCAGTTGATCAATAAAATTCTTGGCGGCGAAGTGATTACCAATCCGCTGGGAATCGAAATGGGAATAATCAAGATTCAGTTTACGCTTCACGGATTGACCGATCCGCTTTTTGAGGGACTTTTACCGGCGAAAACCGAAGTTTATTCATCACATACTGATATTGTTTCCAAACTCTCCAGTGGCGTCGTTCCGTTAGCCAAAAGCGAGCGAACACAATATCAAGCGACGAGATATGGAAAGTTCATTTATACCGTTCAGTTTCATCCCGAGTATAATCGAGGAATCATGGAAATGTACCTCCGGCGAGAATTCGATCGGATCAAAGCTGATTATTTACGCAATCCGCTTCACAGTCTGCCGCCGCAGGAAATCCTCAACCTCAATCGCGATCTGCAAAAGAGTCGAAAGATTTTGAACAATTTTATTACTATAGTCAACGAGTCGAAATGAAAATCGTTGCCGGATGCGATCATCGTTGGGATGTAACAATACCAGAAGCGCGGGAAATTCAGCAATCGCTGAGAAATCAGGTTGTAATCCAGCCGTTTTTACAACCGATTCGGCGAATTGTAGCGGTCGATGTTTCTTATTCCCGATTTGACAAACTCGGTTTTGCGGTTTTGGGTGAATTTACCTGCGTCTATGACAACGTAACCGGTTTATACAATATCCAAGACTCGCTATTTCTCAAAAGAACCGGAATAGTTGATCTTCCGTATGTTCCCGGCTATCTGAGTTTTCGGGAAATTCCGATGTTGATTCCGTTGTTTGAACAAGTCGAAAGTCTTCCGGATTTGATTTTAGTCGATGGCGCTGGAATCGCTCATCCGCGGGAATTGGGGCTGGCGTCTCATCTGGGAGTGATTTTCAATATTCCTTCGATTGGTTGTGCGAAATCTCGGCTTATCGGTGAATTTCAGGAACTGCCCCTCGAAAAAGGAGCCATTGCCGCGTTGAATGTAAAAGGGAAACAGGTCGGCGCCGTTTTGAGAAGTAAAGACAAGGTTCGTCCGTTGTTTATTTCGCCGGGTCATTTGACAGACATTCGGACATCAACGGAAATCATTCTTCGGTTCTGTTCAAAATACAGAATTCCAGAACCGATTCGACAAGTGGATGCAATGTCGAAAGAATTGCGGCGCCAAACATTGATGTGATTGAAAACATGAATATGAAATGAATGGAAAAGGAGCATAAAAGATGAAAAAGTTGTATCGTAGTGAGCGTGATCGGAAAATCGCCGGTGTTTGCGGCGGAATCGGCGAATATTTTGACATTGATCCTTCGCTTCTTCGTTTGTTATGGCTGATTTTAATTTTTATCGGGGGTGTTGGAGTGATCGCTTATATCATAGCGATGATTGTCATTCCGAAAAATCCAAACGATTTTTATGAAGCAGAAGAAGTGAAAAGAGAGGAAGAAGCAGTTAAACCGCATTCGGGAGATAATTCGCGGATATTTTGGGGAATTCTGCTCATTTTGTTGGGTGTTTTCTTCGGAATGAAACAAATCTGGTACTTTGATCATGTCTTTGATGAAATCCGGTATTTTATGAAGGATTTTTTCATTCCGGCGGCGTTAGTGATTCTCGGTATTTACATTATCATCCAAAACGATAAAAAGAACCGAAAACCAGAAAAATGAAATATTTGGTTAAATTATTTTAATTAATAGATATTCGAAGATAGCCAAGCATTGGAAGATAATATCTTATTATTTCTTTGATGAATAATAGAAACGGATGTAAATACTAAGTTAGATTGGTTCAGAAATGTACGTGATGAGGGAAGGACTTTAAAAAATATTTCCAAAATGTTTGAAATATTTATTAAGTTTTGTGCATTAATTTGACTGTTGTTTGAAGTGGAATAAAGAGTTATGATGCTGAAGTCTTTTTTATCGGTTTCAAAACAATTGCTAAATACGTCAAGGAATCAAAACAATAAACATATCTGGAGGTAATCATGAGTTACGTTCAAACTGTTCTTGAGAATTTGCGCGCTAAGTACCCGTGGGAAAAAGAGTTCCTGCAAGCGGCGACTGAGGTGCTTGAATCTCTTGAAGAGGTTGTTGAGAAGAATCCGAAATACAAACGGGCGAAAATACTCGAACGCATTGTAGAACCTGAACGCGTTATCATTTTTCGTGTCCCGTGGGTGGATGATCGTGGCGAAGTTCAAGTCAATGTTGGCTATCGCGTACAATTCAACAGCGCGATTGGTCCATACAAAGGCGGATTGAGGTTTCACCCGTCAGTAACATTGAGTATGTTAAAATTCCTCGGTTTTGAGCAGACGCTTAAGAATTCTCTGACGACTCTGCCGATGGGAGGAGGAAAAGGTGGTTCAGATTTCAATCCAACTGGAAAATCAGAAAATGAAATTATGAAGTTCTGCCAAAGTTTCATGACGGAACTATATCGACATATCGGACCGCATCTGGATGTTCCGGCCGGTGACGTAGGGGTCGGCGGAAGAGAAGTTGGCTATCTTTTCGGTCAGTACAAACGCATTGTCAATCAGTTTGACGCGGCAACGTTGACAGGGAAAGGCATGACATTCGGCGGAAGCAATCTTCGCCCGGAAGCGACCGGATACGGCGCTGTTTATTTCGTCGTTGAAATGTTAAAAACCAAAGGCGAAAGCATCAAAGGAAAAACAGTTGGCGTTTCCGGTTTTGGTAATGTTTCTTGGGGTGTTGCCAAGAAAGTCACAGAACTCGGCGCAAAAGTTATTTCGCTCTCCGGACCCGATGGATGTATCATCGATCCTGATGGCGTTGGAACCGAAGAGAAGTGGAATTATATGCTCGAAATGCGCGCCAGTGGAAGAGACAAGGTCGAAGATTATGCGACGAAATTCGGCGTTAAATTTTACAAAGGCGCTCGTCCATGGGACATTATCGCAATGGACATTGCGATGCCTTGCGCATTCCAAAACGAAGTAAGCGTTGAAAATGTTCAGAACCTAATCAAAAACGGTTGCAAGATTCTCGCTGAAGTCTCAAATATGGGATGTACAGCGGAAGCCTTCAAACTCGCTAATGAAAAAATGATGTACGCTCCCGGCAAAGCAGTCAATGCGGGAGGCGTAGCAGTTTCCGGTCTTGAAATGAGCCAGAATTCTGAACGTTTGGCTTGGAAAGCGGAAGAAGTTGATGAAAAACTGAAATGGATCATGACAAATATTCATTCGCAGTGTCTTTCTGCGGCGGAATCGGTAAATGATCCCGGCAATTATGCAAAAGGAGCAAATATTGCCGGTTTTCTGAAAGTTGCCGAAGCAATGCTGGGACAAGGCATCGTCTGATTCGTTCTTGAATAAGTCATAAAAAAGGGCTGAAATATTCAGCCCTTTTTGTTTTAAAATAGACCGATTAGGTTATTAACCCATTTAATTCATAAACCGCGGAGGGCGAAGAGGAAGGAGAAAGGAGACGGGAGACAGGAAAAAGGGATTAAATGTATTTTTTCAATTCCCCTTTGCGGACTCTGCGAGATAGTATTTTCTCGCTAAGAACGCAAAGGATTTTTATCTAAATTATTTTTAAATACATCTTGGCCACAGTCATTGGCGGGACTTTGCTCCGCTTCGTGGACTTTGCATGAGATATCTTATTTTTCATCATTAATAATCTTACTCAAATTGGGGCAATATTTGTCAGAAACTTCCGCATTTCTATCACCATCAGTTCACTATGCGTATTGCTGTTGGTTTCCAGATCGACATAAATACTGCCAGGCAACAAATTATGGATACGGAGGATATTTTCCCGATTATGAAGTTCGTCTTTGGAAGCGCCAAATAAAAGTGTCGGAATGTCAATATCTGAAAGATGGTTCCAGATGGAATAATGGATAAAAGCCAACGCGGATTTTTTCAATCGCCACGGATTGGCGGATTCGATATTCCGGCAATATTTCTCGTATTGCGCGTAATCATTCTTTATATCCAGCCGGAAAATCCGCAAATACCATTTCAGGATCGGTTTAAAGACTAAATAAAGACACGGAGGAAAGATGCGAACAATACACATTCCGAATTTCGGCATATAGAAAACCGCATTGACGCCAATGAGCATCAGACAAAAAGGGCGATTGCTGAGAAACCGATAACTGTCAACGATCGCTGTTGCCCCGAGCGAGCTTCCGCCAAGGATGTATTCACGATCCTTCAATCCGAACGCGTCGATTACTGCGGCAATATCGCGGGCGAAATTTTCTACCTCATATCTGACTTTTCCTTTGACATTTGCTGATTTTTTCTCGCAAGCTTCAACGTAATGGATGGTAAAATCGCGGCTCATTTCGATCAAGGCATTTTTCCAGCCGGGCACGAAAACGATTTCGGGATTATGGGTCGGATTTGCCGGTATAAATGTAGTCACCTGCAGAGTAACGTTTTCATTGACTTCAACCTGACGTGTGCTACAGATTGTTCCGGGTGAACAGAATTTCTCTAGCTCATTCATACTGAACCGCTTCTATTTCGTTTTGCTGTTCATGTTTGCGTACCATTTGTGGTTCAGTTTATACAGTCTCTTAAAAGCCTTGTAATGCTTATCGTAAATTTCCCGATTTTCAGGAATGGGATAAAACGTGTT
>PEYN01000059.1 GCA_002774355.1 Candidatus Marinimicrobia bacterium CG08_land_8_20_14_0_20_45_22
ACCAACTGAAAGCGGATTTTGAAGAAAATGTATTCTTCAATCCCAACCGCAGTGCCATTGAATGGGCCAGCGCCAACATCGGTCAGATCGAATATACGCTCAGTCCGCTCTGGAATTCCATCCGTTTGCGACGGGATGGCTATGCCGAAGCCTTGCTTCAGGGATATTTTCAGGAGTTACTGTTCAATGCGTTAAAGTATCGTGATATTGTGCAGGATGTCTGGATCAGGACTGATTTTTCCGATGATAAAATTGATGATACGACATGGTTGATAGCGAAATGGGAAAATCCATTTGATGATAAGAAAACCATCCAACTCGGCACGGGTAAAGGCTTAGAAGGCATTGAGAACGATATAAGAATGTTAAACCTGGACGGTGAAAAACCAGCTCGCACGCTGGAAATTCAGAAAAACGCCGGTTTGTTCAATGTGACGATTCACTTTAGAAATGATTTGTTCGTTCCGAATCCGCCGATTGAAACTGATCGGGAAAAACTTGCCAAAGTGTTATCGAAAGAGAGGGCAAAGAAATGAAAATTTTATGGATTGAGGACAAGCCGCGGGAAGCTGGTTACGAGCAGGAGTTATTTTATAAAAGTGGTTTGGTGACTGAGAAAGATTTGTGCATTCCGAAGACCTTCCGGGAGGCGGAAGAGCGGATTGATGAAGCGGTTGCCGATTATGATTTGGTCGTTTTTGACATCAATCTGGAGGATTTTCCAGACATCGATAAACATGTGCAAGACCTTTCAGTGAAATTCAACATAGCTGTCGGAGATTTCATGAAGGTTGCCGGTTTTTACTTGTATCAGAAGTTGGTACATCAGGGATTTCCCGAACATCGTATTGTCTTTTTAACTGCCAATACCTCGGGAAGTAACCTCTTCCAACAGACGATTAACAAGTTGAAGAACGAAACCGATCCAGACCGATTTCAGGAATCGTTAGATAGTTTAAATGGAATGATCAGTGAAGGCGAACGTCAAACAGTTGGAAAAGCCGTCAATGAATTTCAAGAATCGGGGAACTTGGAAAAGTGGTTTGCCAGTCTGGATGACATAGCTAGTAAATTTCTGAAAACCTGTAGTGGTTCCGAATCCTACGACCGTTTTGAAAAGCTGTTTCAAACAGCGCTTTTGCCGTTGGCGCAATCAATACACAAGGGACAGGCGACATCCTTTCATCATTGGCTCAGGGAGAAGACGACCAAAGAAAATCCAGACTTCCCATACATGATCCTGCGACGTGGAATTATCGTAGGATGTCGGGAATTGAAGAAGCGTCTGGCAGAAGCGCGACCAATCTGGATCAGTTTATCCTGTTCAATAAAACTGTAAAATACGAGACACTTAGTCGGGAGTATATAGCGGACTATTTGACTAGACTTGAAACTTTTTTACCACTTAATCCGCCGACTGAGCAAGATTTGAGAGCGAACTTATATCTTCAATTCGTCAAAGAGCTTTCGACGGAATGGGAAATGAGCGAAGGTTATTTCCGTGACAAGGAAGAAGACCGGTTTCGTCAATTTTGCCACCAGGAGATGAAACTTCTACGCAACTGGACAGCGCATGGTCAGATAATCAAAGTGGTTGAAAAACAGGCTGCCTTTTTCTTTATGATAGCCATGCGGGCATGGTTCGACCTTGAACCTATAATCGTGATGGATTATGAGCAAGAGCTTTCAGTTGTTTTTCATCAGTTTGACTTCTTCACGGATGAAGTCAAAACAAAACTTTCCCGTTCTTACATGGATTTGTACAAAACATGTAAAAAAGAACATATTTTCTGTAATGGAATTTTCTTTAGCGATCTGTTCCGCCAACTCGGTTTGAGCGCCGATAAAGTGGTTTGCGAGAAACAGTCCGAACGATTATTCTATCTCAACTTCTGGCACGCGCTCAATCCAGCATATATCAACTCTATCACTCCCGAACAAAGTAGTGTAGTCAATATTCAAGTTGGATTTAACGATGATTACCGTGGAATCGAAACTAAAGGACACATAGCCAATTTTCTTGCACGTTTGATCTGGAAGGAATCGTTTACGTAACCGACGGAAATATTCTCAAACGTATAGACAGCGGTATCAAAGTAATGGCGTGCGGATTATCAAAATTCAGCGATAGACAGTTATCCGTGAAATGAACTGAAAAATTGTTTGGAGACGGTTAAGTCCTCAAAATAATTATCTTGAAGTGAAAAAATATTGTTGTAATGGAAAAATATATTTGTAAATTTCAAGGCTTTTTTAAACGAAGACTGATAGCCACCGTTGCCCGGAAAAGCGCGGACAGTTGAGATGCGACCGACGGAACTGACGGGTGAAATGTCCCGAACCTTCGGGATGAATGCCACCATAGCTCAGTTGGTAGAGCAGCTGATTTGTAATCAGCGGGTCGTGGGTTCAAATCCTACTGGTGGCTCGACGTTTGAAATGAAGATATTTGAAATAGAGATTTGACGGTTACCAATGCTCGTGACTGACGGGTTTTTTGGGAGAGAGTAAAGGCTTTCGATGGTGTCAGATTGAAGATTCAAACAATTTTCAAAATCCTCTTCTAAAAAGAACAATCAAAAAATACATAATGGGTCGGTGGCCGAGTGGTTAATGGCAGCAGACTGTAAATCTGCCGGCGAATGCCTACGGTGGTTCGAACCCATCCCGGCCCACTCATCATTTGCGGGTGTAGCTTAGTGGTAAAGCTCCAGCCCTCCAAGCTGGCTATGAGGGTCCGATTCCCTTCACCCGCTCAGCCTTGACAGAAAAGAGTTTATTGTGTAAGGGAAAGATTTTGAGATTGAGTGCCCAAGTAGCTCAGTTGGTAGAGCGTCCCGATGGTTCGGGAAGGTCATTGAAAAGGGAAAGATTTT
>PEYN01000060.1 GCA_002774355.1 Candidatus Marinimicrobia bacterium CG08_land_8_20_14_0_20_45_22
CTTGAAAATATTGAATAAGGAAACAAGATGAAAGTTGATTTAAGCAATGTCAGTTCGACAGAACTTCTCCTGAAAGTGAACTTAGGCTGGGATGAAGTTTCAAATTTCTACCAACAAACTTACAGGACACTGAAAAAAGATTTCGTTATGCCTGGTTTTCGTCCCGGAAAAGTGCCTGATACTATTTTTAAAAGACAGCAGGAAGGGAAAATCAAATACGAGTTTTCTAATGAGGTCATCGATAAAACGTCCGTTGACGCTTTGAAAGAAAAGGAAATCACGGATTATCTCGATATTTCATTAAAGAATCTTGAATTCGACGAAGATAAACCGCTTGAATATTCGCTTAGCGTAGAAGTCGATCCAAAGATCGAATTGCCGGATTACAAGAGAGGATTCCCAGCCGTCAAAAATGGTTATGTTGTCAGTCCGGAAGATGTCGAAGCGGAGCTCGAAGCACTGCGCGAAGCATACGCCGAGGTAGAAACGGTCACGGAAGGCGCGGAAAGAGGACATTTTATCGATTGCGATCTGCAGGAATTGGATCAATCCGACATTCCCGTCGTTGGGAGAAAGCTCGATCACAAACTGATCAAAATTGGCGACGGCGTTTTTGGAGAAGCCGGATCTGCCAATTTGTTAGGCGTGAAAGCCGGCGAAAAGGTCATTATCCGGTTGAGCGATAAAGATGCTAAAGAGACCGGTTATCAAGTAACAGTTCACAGAGTCGAATCCCACAAGTTGCCCGAATTGACCGACGATTTTATCAAAGATAATCTGAAAGAGGTTGGGAATTTTGCCGAATTAAAAGTACAAATCGAGAAGCGAATTCAGGATGAATGGGACAAACGCGCACAGAGCGAGTTTTATGGTTCTATCAGGGATTATTTGTTGGCGAACACGACAGTTGATGTCCCCCCGTCGAGATTAAAACATTTTCTGGATGCCGTTATTGAAGATATCAGAGAAAAAAATAAATCTCAAGATGTTAACGAAACGCAAGTGCGCGAGCAGTACACTGAATTGGGGAAACGTGAAATTCGCTGGTTTTTAATCCAGCGAGATATTATCCGGGTGGAAAATCTGAAACTTAGTAAAGAGGGTGTTGAAGATCGTCTGAATAAAATCGCCGATCAGTATGCTACCCAATATCAATTGAGCCACGAGGCGGTTTTGAAATATTACCAGAATTCGGAGAACCGAAAGAAGATCGAAAGCGATCTTCTTGAGGAAAAGGTACTCGATTTTCTGGCGCAGTTCGTCAAGGAAAAGAAGAAAACAATCCAAACAAAATCTTTGCGGAATCAATCTGCCGAGTAAGGAACGTAAAATGTATATTCCAATGGTTGTTGAAGAGAGCGGACAGACTGAGCGCGCTTATGATATTTATTCCCGTTTGCTGAAGGAGCGGATCGTTTTTATTGGAAGTCCGATCGATGATCATATTGCAAATCTTACAATCGCTCAGTTACTTTATCTTGCGTCGGAAGATTCGCAAAAAGACATTTTTCTGTACATTAACAGTCCTGGCGGATCGGTGACGGACGGATTAGCGATTTTCGATACGATGAACTATGTGCAACCTCCGGTTTCTACGATTTGTATTGGTCAGGCGGCGAGTATGGCGGCAATTCTATTAGCCGCAGGCGCCAAAGGTAAACGGCAGGCATTGCCGAATTCCCGCATCATGATTCATCAACCTCTTGGCGGGATTGAAGGACAGGCGAGCGACATCGAAATTTACGCGAAAGAGACTCTTCATATTAAAGAGAGGACACATGCGATCCTCGCCGAATTGACCGGTCAGACGCTCGAACGTATTCGCAAAGACACGGATCGCAACTTTTTTATGTCTCCTCAGGAGGCTTTGGAATACGGTCTTATCGACGATATTTTAACTGCAAGACAAAAAAGATTAAATTTTCCGATATAAAAAGCTTGACATTACCTAAAGATATTTTTTATATTCTATCGCAGTGAGTTGCAGTAGATGATAGAGAAAGATAGTTATCATTTAAAGGAGGAATAGATATGAGTCGACGAATTGTGATGTGTGTGTTAGTTTTTTTGATCCCCTGCGCCCTTTTCGCTCAGTTTGAGGGTAAAATTGTGGGCACAGTCATGGATCAGAAATCAAGAGAGCCCCTAAGGGGCGTGAATATTCTTGTGGAAGGTACTAACTATGGTGCCGCTAGTGACGCTCAGGGATACTTTTTTATCTTGAATGTTCCAGCCGGATTGTACAGCGTTCGATCGAGTTACATCGGATATAAAAGTATGGTAATCACTCAGGTTAGAGTGTCAATGGGTTTGACCGCCGAAGTGAATTTTGAGCTGGAAAGCACGATCCTTGAAGGCGAAGAAGTGACCGTGATAGCTAAGCGAAAATTGTTTGAGAAAAGCGCTACTTCCAGTATATCGATTGCCAATGCTGAGGATTTAGAAACCATTCCGATCCGCGGAACTCAAAACATCATTTCAACTATGGCTGGTGTCATAGTCCAGGACGGGGCCGTCCACATCCGTGGCGCCCGCGATGGAGAAGTCGGGTACTTTGTCAACGGCGTCTCGACGATTAATCCAGTGACAAATCGTAACGCCCTGGCTCCTATTCAGGAAGCAATCGAGGAAATCCAGGCTTTAGCCGGAGGTTATACCGCCGATATGGGTGGCGCCAATGCCGGTGTCGTGAAGACTGAGTTAAAGACCGGGACGACATCCTTGACCGGCTCGATTGATTACCGGTTAGATGGATTTGGTGATCCAAGCGAAGGGAAGAAGTTTTTAGATACATACACTTATGGACATAAACTTGCGGTAGCGACCCTAAGCGGGCCACTTCTGTCCAAGAAGATCCGTTTTTTCCTGGCGGGAGAAATGAATAATCAGGATGACTCTGAGGTCCGCTTTAGCAAGGGCTACAAATTTGAAAATTTGGTTGACAGCAACCCTCAAAATCTGGAACTTGATACCGTTACCCTGAAATATCCCGATGGCTTTACTCCATTCCGGAACGATAAACAATATTCCCTGAATGGAACCCTTACCTTGGATCTGCCCATTCGGATTAATATCGGAGGAATGATCTCCAGTCGGAAATATGATGTTTTAGATGGGCAGGGCAATGCTCCAATGTTGGTTACTCTTAATGACCGCTCAAATTACTATGAGAACAACACGATGTTGCTGACTGTCAAGGCTACCAAAGTATTTTCCCCAGTGACATATCTGGATATAAAAGCGAGTTACTACCAGTATCACAGGGAGCTCGGGGATAACTGGTTCGGTAATGACTGGCAGAAATACTATGATAGCACTGCCGTTGCCAACTATACCGATGGAGAAGTCGTCTATCGTAATTCATGGCGTCCCCAGTATAATTACTACGTGAATGGATTTCCAATAGAAAGAAATGGCGCTCCCTATAATTTATTTTTGGATCAAAAGCACCAATATATCGGCACGACAGCGGACTTGATTACTCAGTACGGCCGGTATCACCAGCTTAAGTTGGGAGCTGATTACCGGTATTATACAATCCGTTCGTTCAGTATTTCACCGTCCGTAATGGATTATACGGCTCCCAATGGCACTTTTAATTATACCACTTATGGAAGCATAAAAGATGTGCCAGCCGATATCTGGATGTTGAACGGTGCGGTCAATGCTTACGGTTATGATATCTATGGGAATGAAACTGACGATGTCATTCGTTATGCAGATACGACTGGTAAAAGTTTAGGTTATATCGATGCGCCAAAACATCCAAAACAATTCTCAGCCTATCTGATGGATAAGATTGAGTACAATGATCTGATTATCAACCTCGGGGTAAGAATGGATTATTTCGACTTAGATGACAAAACTCTGAAAAATCCTGCCGATCCGGAGGTTGATAAAGATGCAAGTATGTTAGCGCAAGATGCCTGGGAAAAGATAAAGCCTGAACCTATCTTCAGTCCGCGGATTGGGCTTTCATTTCCAGTTACGGACAGGACTGTTTTTTATATGCAGTACGGCAAATTTGTCCAGATGCCGAGTTTGAACAATGTTTATTTCAGCACCTTTACACTTGCCCGGCAGATTGTCCGTCAGGGTTATTACTTCCTGAATCCAGTCGGTTTTGGCCTTAATCCATTAAAAACCACATCCTATGAGATTGGTTTCCGTCAGCAGATTTCGGAAAATGCCGCGATGGATGTCACCGCATTTTATAAAAACATCCGTGGTTTGGTGCAGATCATCAACCAGAAAATTGATCCGACGGCATCAATTCCCGGCAGATACGAGCGCTATACCAATGGCGATTTTGCTACGACCAAAGGTATGGAATTCCGCTTGAATCTGCGCCGGATTAACCGACTTTCCACGCAGATCAACTATACGCTGACCCAAGCTGAAGGCACTCAATCCAACAGTAATTCTGCGCAAGGTGCGCTGTATTTCAATGCGCAGATGCCAACGACGATTAATCCGCTGGATTATTCCGCTACCCATACTGGTTCGATCAATTTAGACTATCGCTTTGGCAAAAAAGACGGTGGCTTGCTCTTATCACAATCCGGCATCAATTTGTTGATGCAGTTTTCAAGCGGCCATCCCTATACGCATGTCAACGTCAATATTGGTGGGCAGACCGATCCTTATACCGCGGGAATTGACTATATGCAGGACACCCGGGATCGTTTAGCCGCAGAACCGATCGGATCGTCGCTGACACCGTTGACCTTTAACACCGATTTACGGATTGACAAGACCTTTCAGATTATGAATAAGGAGTTGACGGCTTATGTGTTAGTCACCAATCTGTTCAATCGGAAGAACGTAGTGAACGTTTACGAGAAAACCGGCAGTGCGAGTGATGATGGCTTCCTGAGCAATCCGCTTTATTCGGCGACGACCATTGCGGCTAATGGCGGACAGCAATATATTGACCTGTACAAGGCTATCAATCTGGAGAATGCACAGGCCTACTGGGATAATATCGTACGTGAAATCTATGGCAATCCGCGTCAAATCTTCTTCGGTCTGAAATTCTCTTTTTGACGTATATGATAGTATTGACAGAATTGGTATTCTCAAGGAGAAATTGAAATGAAAATATTTAAAACTTTTCTTATTTTTTCTGCTATAGTAGTTTTTCTTTTCGCAACTAGCTTGGTTGCGGAATCCAAGAAATATTCTGCTATAAAGTCAAATCAGAGCTTGGCTAAAGCTGCCGCCGGGCAGGTCTCACGCACCCTCTCGAATATCTCCAACTGGAGTTATTGGATGAATTATAATGGAATGTCGGGGATAGACCCAAACGGCAACGCAGGCGGAATTTATCCACGGGGAACCGCCGGTGCGATTTTCCAGGATGGATTTATTTGGGGTGGTAAAGTTGGTACTGAAATTCGCGTCGGCGGACAGACCTACAACATCGGCACTACTCCCGGTTGGATTAATGCCGATGGCACTGCCGCCAGTCCATCGGACTCCCGCGCCCGGATTTACCGGATACGCTCGGATTATAAGACTTTGACTCATGCGATGGTTGTGCAGGAAGCCGCCGAAGCCAACATGGTCAGTTCGTCTGCGGTCACTGAAGATATGACTACTAAAATTATCGCGCAATATAAGACTGACTGGAATGAATGGCCAGCCGATTTAGGCGCACCCTATGTGGATGTTGACGGCATTCCTGGCTATGATCCCGCAGTGGATAAAGCCGGTATCGCCAATGCCGACCAGGTCGTTTGGTTCGTTTGCAATGATCTTGACCGGACCAATGCGCTTGGTTTGTATGGTTCGGAACCGATTGGTATTGAACTTCAGGTCACTGCCTGGGCTTATGCTCAACCTAGCGCCCGGTTGGGACAGATAATCTTCAAAAAGTACAAAATTATCAATAAGTCCGGCAAAGGCATCCCTGAGATGTATGTATCGCAATGGTGCGACCCGGATTTAGGCGAGGCGTCCGACGACCTCGCTGGTTGTGACACAACCTTGAGTATGGGATTTGCCTATAATGGTTCGGAAACGGACAATAAATATTACGCTTTTGGTTTAGCGCCCGCCGCAGTCGGGTACGATTTCTTCCAAGGACCAATGATTGATGGCGTCACCGGTCAGGATATTAACCAGAATGGGATTGATGATGCCCTCGATTATGCCGTATTTGACCTTAAAAAGGTAGGTCCTGGCAAGATAAATCTCCCGATGACGGGTTTCTCCTGGTTTGCCGCCGGTTCGCCCATTAGTGATCCAACGCTAGGTGAATATGAAGGAACTTTGCAATGGTGGAATATGTTGCGCGGTGCCGTTCCGACCGATAATATTGACAATCCAACCTACTGGACAGCCGGCAATATACCGCTATCCTCGGGTGGCGTCATTACCAAGTTTCCGATGGCAGGTGATCCGGTAACCGAAACAGGTGATCTGGACGCTCATGCCAGTTTTTTTGCACCGGGTGACCGCCGGATAGCGCTATGCTCCGGTCCTTTTGAGTTTGCTAATGGCGACACTCAAGAGGTAGTCGTAGCTGTGGTTGGTGGTTTGGGTGATACCAGACTCAGTTCGATAAGTGATATGAAATTGACCGATGCCGTTGCGCAAACCCTGTTCGACGGCGCATTCGAAGGCGTTCCCAAAGCTCCGGCCGGTCCCAAAGTGACTGTCAGACCCTCCAAAACCAGTGTGGTGTTGGAATGGGGCTCTGACCTCGATGCGGTAAGTGCGACCGAAACTCCAGTTATTGCCGGTTACGCTTTTGAAGGATATAACGTCTATCAGTTGCCTAATGCAACCGCCGGCAAAGGCCAAGCTGTGCGGATCGCCACCTATGATCTGGTTGATGGCGTTGAAATCATTGAAGGCAAACGCTTCCTGCCCGAGTTCGGACAGACCGTGACCGTTCCGATTCAGCAGGGAGCCGATGTTGGCATTCAACGCTACATCAAAATAGAGAAAGATTACATCACCGGTGGACCACTCCGCGAAGGCAACACTTACTACTTCGCGGTGACGGCTTATAATTATCATCCGAATCCCGAACTCATTGAAGACAAAGCAATCGAATCGGCGCTGATTGTGCAACCAGCTCTGATCCAGGAACCACTGCCGGGTGATCAGGTGGAAGAAGAATTTAGCAACGAGTATGAGCTAACTCATTCCGCCGGCACCTGCGATGGTGGAGCAACCTATAAGGTGATTGATCCTTACGCTCTGACTGGTCATGATTACGAAATATTCTTTAACCAGCAACATTATTATATGGATGTTGACGGGAATTGGAAGAAGACGAATTATCCTGATTCTGTTGGCAAAGCCATAGGAAAGGTGGGAGATGTCTCACCCTCTACGATTACAGGAATTGCTTATACCTCTCCGACAGCTGGTACACGCGATTTGAAATTTATACTTGACTTACAGTCTCAGGATTATAATTATGCTGAAGGCGTTAAGTTGACCTTCCCTCTGGGGATCGTTATAAATAGCGCTTCTTGTTCTGGTGATATTGTTGCGTTGATAAACGAATCTGATAATACGGTACTTTTTGGGGAAGAAGTAGTTGATTCGACCGACTTGACCGGAGCTGGGGCTTTTGTTGGTGGCGAAGTAATGACAGTAAACGTTAATACTCCTGATTTGCCTTTAGCGGTAGGATATGTGGTTTATGATGATGGTTGGGCAACATTATTCTGTCAGGACCCCGCGAATGCGGCGACCTGTGCGGCTTATGGTATAACAGATGCTATTGTTGTCAATGCCGTCGGCAATTGCGTCATAAGTGAACAGGCTTATGCTTTCAAAACCGTCAAGCACTGGAATGTTAAAGACGTAACGTTAGATCATCAGGTCGTGCTTGATGACCAGACAATTGTGAGTGGGAAAGATGTAGATACTGGTGTGCCTGTAGGAGCAGAAGCTGCTGGAGTAGCTGACGGTTTTCAAGTGATGATTAATGCCAGCTACGATGCGCCGACTGATTTCACGAAGTATACCCATACCGGACCAAACCGGACCAGCCCGGATGTATTTTCCCATACCCGTGCTAACGCCTGGTTGAACTACGACCAGCATGGTAAGCCATTTATTATCACTTCCTATGTTGACCATGGTTGGGGTGTCTATGGGCCAACTGCCGCAGCGTGGGATACTTATGATTATGCTGCTGATGGAGCACAACATGGAACTCAGTCAATGAATTTACTGCAATTGGATGTGGAACTTCGGTTTACCGGTGAATATGATGCCACAACTATTGCTATGGCTGGTGGTGGTACATATCATCCCATTAAAGATGGAACTGGTTCTTTAGCAACCTTAGCTAGTGCACGTTTGTATGAAATCAAAGACCATCCGGATGCTAATAATCCCAGAACCGGCGAGCCTTTCCTGATTAGGATTCCTTTTGAGGTATGGGATGTAGACAATAATAAGCAAATATCAATTGTCATATACGATCGTTGGGGTGATCCTACCAAAGCCGATATGTACGCTTTCCATCCTGACAACCGGGTGTACTGCTGGTTTTTAAAAGAGGATTATGCAACGACACTTACCGATCCGGTTGCTAATACCAACAGTGATCTTCTTACTTGGAATACTATTTTCTGGAATTGTGCCTGGACGAAAGGAGACAAAATCGTATTTCAATATGATAATCCGATCCAGCTGGGAGTTGACAAGTTTACCTTTACGACTACCGCGCCTGTTTTGGACAACACCGACGTGGCTAAGGAAGCTGTGAAGAAGATCAACGTCTTCCCGAATCCGTACTATGCTTATAACTCACTTTCGGTCAATCTGTATGACACTTATGTGACATTCACCCATTTACCGGCAAAAGCAACTATCCGAATCTTCAATCTGGCCGGCACCCAGGTCAGGAAGATCGAGAAAAACGATGCTACAGCTCAGTTTCAGCAATGGGATTTGAAAAACGAAGCCAATCTTCCTGTCGGCAGTGGCATGTATATTGCCCATATAGATTTGCCTGACCTCAAGAAGGAAAAAGTTCTGAAGGTTATGGTCATTCAGGATCGTCAAATTTTGGAATATTATTGATAATAGGAGAGAAGAATATGTTAAAAATGGTTGACAAAATCGAAAAGGAGAAAAAAATGAATATTAGAAGTGCATGCCATATATTGACTTATCTCCTTATTATCGCATTTTTAGGCAGTACTTCGATCTATGCCGGTGACGCCAGCCGGGTCGGTACGGCGTCCGGTGTCCAGGTCCAGGTGCCAGTCGGCGCCCGCTCGCTCGGATTAGGCGGAGCCGATTTAGCGACAGTTAGTTCGATTGAAGCACTCTACTGGAATCCCGCTGGTTTAGGTAATATGGAAGGTCAAGCCGCGAGTCTCTTTTCCACACAGAATATCATTGCGGACATTAATGTGAACTACTTTGCACTGGGTTTTAATGCCGGACGACTCGGTGTACTGGGCTTTAGTTTGAAGAGCTTCAGCTTTGGTGACATACCAATTACGACGGTCAATGAGATGGATGGCACCGGAAGCACCTATTCGCCGACTTTTGCTACGATCGGGATGACCTATTCCAGACATCTCACCGACCGCGTTAGTGTCGGTGTTACCGGTAAAGTCATCTATGAAAGTGTTCCGAGAGCATCTGCTTCCGCTTTTGCGGTTGATGTCGGTATTCAGTATCACAATCTCTTGCAAATTAAGGGATTAGCGCTCGGTTTCGTCATAAAGAATATCGGTTCCAACATGCAATACGAAGGCACCGGTTTGCTCGACAAAGCGATAGATGTTGGCGAAACATATAAGAGCTATCGTTATAAACCAACCTCCTCAGACCAGCTTCCCTCGACTTTGGAAATGGGTTTAAGCTATTCTAAAAACATCGGACTCGGTGAATTATTAATCTGCGGACAGTTTCAGAACAATAATTTCGAGCAGGATCAAATTAAAGCGGGTGCCGAACTGGCTTTGATGAAGAACTTCTTCGTGCGGGGCGGCTACAGCATGATCCTGAAGGATCCTGAAAATCCCGACTATGGCGAGACCGTCTATGGCTTAGCGTTGGGAGGCGGTATGAACTATTCGATTGGGAATACCAAGCTGGCGTTGGATTATGCCTATCGTCCGATTAAACATTTTGGAACCAGCAGCAACGTCTTTTCAATTGGATTGATGTTCTAAATCCCTTACAAATCATCGAAAATAAGGTCGGAGTATTTTTTACTCCGACCTTATCTGTTTAATGGCAGTATTGATGACTTTTCATACGGGCGGAGCATTAAATCCGTGACAAGATAGATTCCCGGCCAGTCTGAACATGAGCCCTTTACCCAAGGTTAATAAAAATCTGGATGTTAGTTTGATCAATAAGCAAATAATGGATACAATGCTCCGTTGTAAAATACTGCTTGTCATCCTGATTCTCCTAAGTAAAATCTCGGCAACGGAAATCGTCATCAACGCCATGATCGCCGATTCGGTCAGCCAAACCGGTATTCCGAACGTGAATATCTTTATTTATCAAACCTCGATTGGAACAATCACCGATCAGGACGGCCGGTTCAGATTGGTGATTCCGGAGCGGTACAAAAACTCCCAATTGGTAATCAGTCATATCGCCTATCCACTCAAAATGATTCCGGTAGTCGAATTTGAAACCAATAAGTTGATTTTAGGTCTAATGGTAAATTTAGGGGGCTATTTTGTTAAAAAATGATCTGTTATTTTTAATTTTCTATCCAT
>PEYN01000061.1 GCA_002774355.1 Candidatus Marinimicrobia bacterium CG08_land_8_20_14_0_20_45_22
AAGAATAACCGAGCGGATGAACTTTATCCTTTTACGGGAGAGCGTCCCGAACCTTCGGGAAGGTCGTGAGTTCGATCCTCATCAGCTCCACAAAAACGAAAAATGAGGATGAATGTGTGAATTGGCTTAATTCCGAACTGATTTAAGTTGGGTGAGGATAAGTTATTCATGCAAGTCCGGTTTTGCTTAAAGATTGATTAAAGCGCTGGAAATAGCAGTAATCTACTTTTGAATGCTTTTGCAAGTTATACAGCACATCCTAGTAAAATGCCGGAGCGCTCAGCATCATTGCAATTTATAGTCTTGAAAATCAGACATACATTTGTTATTTTCAGACGGTTTTATGAGAAAAGTTCATGAATAGATTTATCTGCATTATCGTCCTGAGCGTATTATTGTTTCCACAAATTGTTCTATCTCAACAGGACGACTTAGAAAAGAAAATTGAATATAAATCAAATGAACTGGGAAAAATCCGTGATGAAATAAAGAAGTATAAAAAAGAACTGAATCAAGCGGCATCCAGGGAAAAATCATCACTTGAAAAACTTCAGGAGACTGAGAAAAACCTGAGCCTCACGCTAAAACTGCTGAATCAATTAAATCGTGAACAAATGCATAAAGAGTACGAAATCCAGCGGACGGGGAAATCCATCGATCAATTAGAAAACGATTTGAAATTATTAAAAGGGTCTTTTTCTCAGAGACTTGTCAATTTGTACAAGCAGGGCGATATGAGTGAATGGGAATATTTACTCACATCTAAATCGCTTAATCAGGCGATTTATCGGTATAAATATTTTCGGATTATCTCGGACATTGATCGCAGAAATTCGCGGGAGATTCGGTATACGATTGATAAAGTGAAAGAGAAGAAAAAAGCACTGGTTTTGGAAGTTCAGGACCAAGAGAAAATCATTGCCGAAAAGAAAAATTTTCAAAGGAGCCTCGCTGAACAGAAACAGTCTCGCGCCCAAAGCCTGAGCGTTGCAAGGAAAAATAAACAAAATATTTCGAAGACAATTCGTCAAAAGGAAAAAGCGGCTCAGGAACTTTCACGATTGATTGCCAGTTTGGAAAAAGAACAGAAAAATCGTAGCAAAGAACTTGAACGCCAGCGCGCGCTGTCCGGACTTAAAACAGACAACCCGTTTCAACAAAGTCAGGGTGTACTCGGCTGGCCGGTTCAAGGCGAGATCATCTCTCGGTTCGGTATGCAAAAACATCCGATTCTTAAAACGGTTACCGAAAATTCCGGAATTGATATTAAAGCCAAGCAAGGCACTCCGATCAAAACCATTTTGGATGGCGTTGTCACAACGATCACTTATATTCGCGGATTTGGGAATACGATCATCATCGATCACGGCTCCGGATTTTACTCGGTTTATTCTCACATCGAAAACGTCAGCGTTTATGAAAATCAATATATTGCGAAAGACACCGTCATCGCGAGCGTCGGAGATTCAGGGACGCTCTCCGGCTCCATGTTGCATTTCGAAATATGGAAAAATCGCACCAAACTTGATCCTGAGAAATGGCTGGGTAATCGATGAATCGGCTCTTCAATCTCGTCAATCAGCAGGATAATCGGCAATTGCTGATGAACACAATTCGTAACGGTCGTGTCGCGAATGCTTATCTTTTTCACGGACCGGAAGGAAGCGGTCAGGAAGGATTTGCGCTGGAATATGCGGCGATGCTGAATTGCCAATCTCGCGAAAATCAACCTTGCGGGCAATGTCCATCTTGTCATAAAATGAAAACCCTCGAACACGGCAATATCCATCTCGTTTTTCCCATTCGAACGGGTAGTCTTGAAAAAAATGATCCACCGTTTAAGAATTTCGGACCAGATGACATGGAAGAAATTCAAAATTGTATTCGAAAAAAGGCGGAAAATCCTTACGAAAAGCTCTGTCCTTTTGACGGAAAACACATTCCAATCAATTTTATTCGCGAGATTCGGAGAAAAATTTATCTGACCGCTCCGGAACCTGGCTATAAAGTGGTAATTGTTTTCGATGCAGATTTAATGATGGAACCAGCGGCGAACGCATTTTTGAAAATACTCGAAGAACCGCCGGACAAAACGTTGCTAATTCTAACGACATCCAATATAGACGCAATTCTACCGACTATTCGTTCACGCTGTCAAAGGCTCCATTTTCCAGCGCTTTCAACGACCGACCTTGGAAATCATCTTCGCGAGAATGGTATTCGTGAGGATCGAATCAATCTGGTGATGCGTCTGTCGGGTGGCGATGTTCGCCAAGCGATTCAGTTGAAAGAGGCTGATCTTGGCCGGCTCAGAGAAATGACGCTCGAAGCGTTGAGAATGATCGCTATCTGGAAGATCGACAAAGTTTACGATCTTGTGAACCGATTTGTGACGTTGAGGAAAGAGAATCCCGATGAATTTGACCGGTTGATGCTCTCAATTTCCTTCTGGTTTCGCGATGCCGCAATTCTTAAAGCGGGCAAACCGGAATCAGACCTTGTTCACGCCGATATGCAAATCGAAATACGAAAATTTGTCGATTATTACACAGAATTGGATGCTTTTGGAGCCTACTCTGCCGTCGATAATTGTATTGATTTAATAAGCCGTAATGTCTATATTAATCTCGCTTTAGTAAATATGTTTTTTAAGATACATAATAGAATTCAACCCGGAAAATCCCAATGAGCGAAACCGAAACAGATACGCTGGTTAAAATAAAATTCAGCGGTTCGCGCCGAGAAATATATCGAAACCCACAAGAATTGCCAATCGAGCAAGATACTTTGATGATTGTTGAAGCCGAGCGCGGAGAAGACATCGGGAAAGCCATTCCGTTTCTTACAAAAAAACGGTTGGACGACGGTAGCCCTGTGCCGCTATGCGTTCTTCGAAAAGCTACAGAGTCTGATTTGATCATTGATAAGGAAAATAGGGTTAAAGAAAGGCAAGCGTTTCAATTTTGCCAACGTCGAATCTCCGATCTGAAATTGCCTATGAAACTTCTGGACGTTGATTATCGTTTTGACCGGAAAAAGATCGTATTTTTCTTTTCAGCCGAAGAGCGCGTCGATTTTCGGGATCTGGTTAAAGCCCTTGCCTCTGAATATAAAACCCGAATCGAAATGAAGCAGATGAGCGATCGCGAGGAAGTCAAACGAAAAGTTAGCATCGGAATGTGCGGAAATCCGGTTTGCTGTAATTTATTCATTGACGAATTCGAACCCATTAGCACTCAGTTCGTAAAAGAGCAAAATCTGCCAATGAATCCATCAAAGATATCTGGACTTTGTGGAAAACTTAAATGTTGTTACCGATTCGAGCATGAAACTTATTCGGAAGTTCTGAAAAATTATCCGCCGTATGGAACAAAAGTACAATGTGAAGGAAAATCCGGAGCAGTTGAAAAAATAGATATTTTTCAAAAAACGATCACTTTAAAACTCGAAGATGATACTTGCGAAGAAATTCCGCTGACTGATTTCAACTCCAAAATTAAAATTGTCCAATAGAATTCTAACTTTAGACTTGATTTACTATGGAAAATAGCCACCGTTTTTATATCACTACTCCCATCTACTACGTCAATGATAAACCGCACATCGGTCATGCTTACACGACAATTCTTGCGGATGTCTTAGCGCGATTTCACCGGATGAAAGGCGACGAAACATTTTTCCTGACTGGCGTAGATGAACATGGACAGAAGGTCCAACAAGCGGCGGAAAAAGCAGGAATCGATCCGCAAACACATTGCGATAATATGGTTGTTCATTTCCAGAATGCGTGGAAAAAATTGGAAATTACAAATGATTTCTTCATCCGAACGACTTTCGATTTTCATAAAACAGCCGTCAGAAAAGCGCTGACCCATTTGTATAATAAAGGCGATATCTATTTGGCGGAATACGGCGGTCTTTATTGTCTTGGGTGCGAACGATTTTATACGGAAAAAGAACTGGTTGACGGAAAGTGTCCGCAACACTTGATAGAGCCGGTCTTTATTAAAGAGAAAAACTACTTTTTCCGCATGAGCAAATATCAGGAATGGCTTGTTGACTACATCCAGAAAAATCCAGATTTTATCCAGCCGGAAAGTCGTCGAAACGAAGTTCTTGGGTTTTTACGAAATCAGTTGGACGATCTTTGCATTTCTCGTCCAAAATCGCGCCTAAAATGGGGAATCGAATTACCTTTCGACGCTGACTATGTGACATATGTTTGGTTCGATGCGTTGCTAAATTACATGACGGCTGTCGGATACGGACAAGATGATGAAAAGTTTCGCAAGTGGTGGCCAGCCGATTATCATTTAATCGGAAAGGATATCGTTACAACACATTGCGTCTATTGGCCGACGATGTTGAAGGCGTTGGATTTGCCTTTACCCAAAACGATCTTTGCGCATGGCTGGTGGATGGTTTCCAATACAAAAATGTCCAAATCACTGAAAAATATCGTCCAGCCTCTCGATCTAATCGATGCTTATGGAGTCGATCCCGTGCGTTATTTTCTGATGAGAGACATGGTTTTGGGACAAGATGCGAATTTCAGCGAGGAAATGTTCATCAAGCGTTACAACTCCGAACTTGCTAACGATTTCGGAAATCTTGCCAACCGCATTTCGACTCTAATTCAAAAAAATTTTGATGGAATCATTCCGGCTCCAAATACTCAAACCGATGATGAAAAGGAAATTCAAAGTAAAGCGTGTCTTCTGCCAAAACGTGTTCACGGTCTGATTGCCGAATTTCGTCTAAACGAGGCGCTTGACGAAATCATCGTTTTTATTCGCTCGCTCAATAAATATATGGAGGTTCGCCAACCGTGGCAATTGGTTAAAACGGACAAAGCCGCCGCCGGAACCGTACTTTATACAGCGGCGGAAGGACTTCGTCTCGCGACGCTTTTACTTCAGCCGGTCATGCCGGAAAAAAGTCGTATTTTGCTGGATATTCTACCGACGGAACCGAACCAGTCTTTACTGTTTGAATGGGGAAGGTTAAAAGTGGGTGGTTCTCTTGGGGAAATGCCGATTTTATTTCCTCGGATCGATCTGAAAAAAGAATCCGAAAAACCGCTTCCAAAGAAAGAAACCGTTCCGGAAGTCCCGTTGATCACAATCGACGATTTCTCAAAAGTCAAACTTGTGACGGCTAAGGTCCTGACGGCGGTTAAAGTCGAAAACTCGGATAAGTTGCTAAAATTGATGATCGATACGGGAAACGTGAGCCGGCAGATCGTTGCGGGAATCGCGCAACATTATTCTCCTGAACAGATCGTCGGGAAAACGATTGTCGTCGTCTCGAATCTTCAACCTGCAAAGATTTTCGGAATCGAGAGCAACGGAATGCTTCTCGCCGCCAAGAAAAGCGGAAAATTGACGCTCATTACTGTTTCCGAGGAAATCGCACCCGGTGCGACGATTGGATAAATAAAAAAAGTGAAACGATCATGTATATCGATACCCATGCACATCTGACATATTCACCATTGTATGAAGATGTTAGCGCTGTTATTGAACGCGCTAAATCCGCTGGCGTCAGTCCGATTATATGTGTCGGAACTGATCTGCAATCGTCCAGACGCGCCATTGCAATGACAGAGCGATTCGATAATATTTTTATCACGGTTGGAATTCATCCGCACGATGCTGAAAAACTCAAATATGGCTGGCAGAAAGAAGTGCTGGAACTTTGCCGTCATCCAAAAGTCGTTGCATACGGCGAGATCGGACTGGATTACTACCGGAATTTCGGGCCGAGAAATACGCAATTGGCTCTTTTGGCGGAGCAGATAGAAATGGCTGAATCGCTAAATTTACCGCTGATCTTGCATAACCGGTTGGCAGAGGACGATCTGGCACGTTGTTTGGCGCGTTGCGGTTATTTTCACGGCGTCTTGCATTGCTTTTCTTCAAACGTTGAGTTCGCCCGGAAAGTGCTGGCGATGGGTTTTCACATTTCCTTCACGGGAAACGCGACCTATGGAACTCCAAGGATTGAAGAGGTCATCAGAACCGTTCCGCTGGATCGATTGATGCTGGAAACCGATTCGCCTTATCTGCCGCCGGAAGGCAAACGCGGAGAAGTCAACGAACCGGCGAACATTCCGCTCATTGCTGAAAAAATCGCCGCAATTAAGATGGTTTCTGTGACTGAAATCGAGAAACAGACGACCGATAACGCACGTCGGTTTTTCAACCTTCCCCAATGACCGGTTTCCCTAAGAAAAGACTCGGTCAGAACTTCCTCATCGATCCCAATATTTTAAGAAAAATCATCGCAGTTATTTCTCCTAAACCGGAAGACATTATCGTCGAAATCGGGTCGGGAAGGGGCGCACTGACTGATTTGCTGGTTCAATCGGGCAGTGAAATTCACGCGATCGAAATCGACAAAGATCTGATTCCCGAATTACAGATGAAATTTGGCAGTTTCCCGAATTTCCATCTCTGGAATGACGACGCACTGAAGTTCGATCTTTCTTCATTATCTAAGCCGAACAGCCGACTGCGCATCGTTGGAAATATTCCGTACGACATCACGAGTCCGCTGATTTTTAAGATATTCGATAACATCGCAATCGTTCAGGATGTGACTTTTTTAGTTCAAAAGGAAATTGCCCGGCGCATAACGGCTTCACCGAATTCGAAGGATTACGGAATTCTGAGCGTTTTATGCAACTATTTTACTATTCCGAAACTCGAATTTATTGTCTCGCCGCATGTTTTTCGTCCGGCGCCAAAAGTTTTTTCCGCAGTAATTACACTGGCGATCCGGCAGATCGATTCCGATCTCGAGTTCCGAAAAATGTTGATCAAAACGGTGAAAACTGCTTTCAATCAGCGCCGGAAAATTCTGTCAAATGCGCTCGGCATCATGTTGAAAGAACGAGGAACGGACGATTGTCCGATCGACTTAAATCGTCGTGCCGAGATGCTGACTGTTGATGAATTCATGGATCTATCTCAATGGTTTATGCGAAGAGAATCCAAACCATTTTCCTTGTAAAAAACGCATACAGGAAATAACTTTACACGCTTTTTTAATGAAAATATGGGCCCCTAGCTCAACGGTTAGAGCACCAGACTCATAATCTGTCGGTTCCGGGTTCGAATCCCGGGGGGCCCACAAAACCAACTCTTCCGACGACAAATCCAATCTTTTTACGTGTCTTTCTATCATTTTTTTACACAAGATGGGCTATTAAATACTTGGATATTTTAGTAAATATTAGGATATGAAACCGGATACCGAACAGGATACTGGTTTAAGCAGTTGGTTTTTCTTCTAATGACACTTCAGACGAAACAAGTTGTGTGAAATATCCGTACTTTACAGATAACGTAAATAAGGACATTATTGAAACGATCACCTGACGGGTGTAATTTCTCATTATGATCTGTTTTAAACTTGGACTGGATAAGTGTTGTACACCTGAAAAGCGGTAACCTTCACCGCCTGCCCGTCCATTAACTTTTAAAGGGCAATTGGAAAGAGTTGCAAATGATTTCTAAAGAACCTGAAAATTTCACAGTACCTGTTACTAAGAAATGTACAAAATGCGGGAGTGAAAAACCGCTAACTGAATTTTATAAAAACAAGAGGTCAAAAGACAAAACAACAAGTTATTGTAAAGCTTGCCTGGACGCCTACCAGAAAACCTATCGACAAAGCGAAAAAGGCAAAGCCTACCATAAAGCCTACAATAAAATCTATAACCAAAGCGAAAAACGTAAAGCCTACAAGAAAGCCTATCGACAAAGTGAAAAAGGCAAAGCCTCCCCGCAAAGCGAAAAACGTAAAGCCTACAAGAAAGCCTATCAACAAAGTGAAAAATATAAAGCCTATATGAGAGCCTATTACCAACGGAGAAAAACGAAAACGACAGTCAAAGAATTGGATGCGGCATGAGGGATTTGCAAAAGGAAAAAGAAGTACCTGTCTTTCAACTGGAAAATCCGACACCATTCGGACACCGATTTCATTTGGGCAGTGATTCAGTGGAAGCCCTGGATAAACATTATCAAACCCAAATTGATTGCTGTTTTACCGGATAAAATGTGGTAAACATTTTGCGTTCTCCATCGAGAAACGTGAAAATGTAAATTCCCATTATGGGAATTTGTGTGGGTTGTATGACGTTGATTGAGTGATTACGACTGAAAAAACGTCTTTCAGAACGGTCAAGATTCTTCTATGGAAGAAGCAGATATTGCAGAATATTTGTGTTGACTAATTCCAAAATATATCTTACAATAAAACCGCTATTTTAAATAGGGATAAACCGCAGATAAGCATTACACCGATACTTTATCTCGGAAACACACGTTATTTGGAAAAGAATCAAGTTGGATTTAACGATTTCAATAAACGGATCCCGAAGCTTCGGGACAAATAACTGATACGGCAACTTATTATTCAAGATGTTCTTTTATATCGACAGCATGAGACGTTTCTCCTTCGGGAGAACGCGTTAGGTTACTATTAGAAGTAACAGGCGGGAATTTTATTGCCTGTTATTTCACAGGTTTTCCTTAAATATTTCTGAACTGCTCCGTCGTGACATGTGACTGACGGGGCGGAGCCGTGCCCGGAATGAGAGCGTTATCCGCAGATAAGCGCAGATTAACACAGATAAAAATGACGTAGTCTTTTTTATTGTGTTGATTGATTTTTCGGTTCGTGTATCGTATATCTTCAATGTTTGTTTTAGAAGATCAGAACTTTTTCGGATTTTGAAATTGTTTGGATTTTGGCACTTTTTGTGGCTCAGGATGACAGCAGCGATAGAATTTAGAATTAAGAATTAAGAATTTAGAATTATAAGTCCCACTAATGGTGGGAAATCTTGGACAGCTTCAAATCGCAAATTGAAAATTGCTCTAATATCAAATTTCAAATTTTGGCGCTTGTTATTTGTCTATTCTATAGATAAGGATGACAGCAATGGACTGGTTACTGTTTACTGATTACTGATTACTGATTACTGTTTACTGGTTCTCAAACCTGACGGCAGGGATCCAAATGATAATTTCCATTGTTCGTAGCCCATGGATTTATCCATGGGATAGAAGAATCTCCCCCAACTAATTATCCTTATCGTCTCAGCGCTCCGCGCTGAGACGAGATTAAACACTGACGCTGATTAACACTGAATTGTTATGATAATACGGAGAATATGTGTCAGGTCTGAGGACCCGACACAACATCTTGGCGAGAAAATTTACTGTT
>PEYN01000062.1 GCA_002774355.1 Candidatus Marinimicrobia bacterium CG08_land_8_20_14_0_20_45_22
TGTGAAAAGGAAAATGCCATCCCTTTCTCATGATTAAAGATACCGCCGGTTTGGGATACTCCGAAGTCCAGTTTGTAATGTGAAAAATTGAGCCCGAAACCAAAACCCATCTGTGACCGTTCCAGACCACCCGCTGAAATACCGGCGCGGATTGGCAGCCAGCTTAACGGACGATATTCACAGGCTATGGAAATAGTCGGCGAAATACTGGAAGCCAACTGGTTACGAAAATATTGTCTGTAATTGGCGTAAATATCCAGTTCATCTGAAAATTTATATGCGCCACCGACTAAAAGATATGCAGGATAATGCGTTCTAAACTTGTTTGTTTCGTAAGTCGTATCCTCCTTAACGCCTGCTTCGAGCAACGAATCAATATTGTCATAATCCTCACTTGAGATTTCAGCGGCAAACGAATATTCGGCGATTCCGGATTTGACAATTCCCCAATTCACGAACCCAAACAGATTATTGAGAGAAATGTTTGTGGTGATTTTATCGTTGATTTCGGCGGCCGCACCCAGATCGAATGCTACGCCGAGTCCGCCAACACCATAATTGGCTTTTACATTTCCGTTTAGATCAATGTGGTCATCATAGGTTATAGCAGAGGCATTCATTTTTTCGAAACCAACGTAGCCTTCTCCAACGAGCAATTTCGCCGCAGCGCCGATGGATATTTTCTGAACAAATTCACTTAAAAGGGGAATACCAGAAGGAATGTTTATCACTCTTCCGTGTGCAACACCAACCGTCGCGACCGCTTGCATTTCAACATCGGTCTTACTCAAATCGATCGGTTTCTCGAATTCGTTTCCAAAGAATGCCAGCCTAAATAGCGACTTTGGAAAAATGATTGTTCCGGTTACTTCCTGCCCGATCGAAACAGCCCATCTTCCGAAGGATAAATCCAAAATCCGGAAATGCAGTAATGGGGTAAAATCAAGACCATCGTCCGGAATATCATCCATCAGACTTTCTTTGTCTTCATCGGTTAAATACGTTCCGGTCATAAATTTACTGTTAATCCAAAATGGGGAAATCGTGCTGTTGTTCATTTGAATGCTGATCACCGGAACGAGCGGCAATACACCAAATTGAATCGAAAAGGACGGATTTCCATCGAGTCCGAGATTAGCTGGATTCCAACCGATTACGTTAGTACCGCGTGCTTTTGCGGAATATGCATTTGCCATTGCGATGCTCTGCGGATTCATATAATACTGAGAAAATCCATTGCCTGTAAGTATCATCGTGACTATAAAAACTGCAAAATATTTTTGTCTCATATTCCGGCTCCTACTTTCCTTTATTGGCTAATTCTGGTAAATCCACCAATCCCCGAATAATTCCCGAAATCTGCAATTTCATGGTATCCTTCGTCAGGATGCGCGATGGAATCGGATTTCCGCTTATATCTTTCATTCCGAACAGTTTAATGTTCGGCTTGATATACAGCGAATCTTCAAACAGGGCAAATTTTGTGTCATCGAGAACCACTTTTTCGGTAAAAGACGAATCCGGATAAATATTAAGCACCGCTAATGTGTCAGGCGCGAGTAGAAATCCTTCGGAAAAATACATTGTATCTTTTGCGGCTAACAATTCAATTTTCCCTCCGAAATCGAATCCGTTGTCAATTTTCGCGATGATCGTTGCCGACTCAATTTCTTTTGGAATATTTTCATCTACCAATTCAGGATCTAACTCGACTACAGCGTCTTCTTTAATGATCATTTCCATTGGGACGGATATTTGCATGACACCTGAGACATACTGCGATGTATCGACTGTTCCGGTTCCGCCAACCGTCGCATTCCCATAAGCAACGATTTTTTTAGGTTTGATGTTGATCAGGTCTTCGGCATTTAAAATTTGCACAATCGGATTTTCCGTTATGATCTGGTCAATCACGGAGTAAACCGTATCGCCGGATTCGTTATACGACATTAACGTCAGATTCAAGCAAACAGGAACGCCGATATTCGTATCGAAGATAATCGAAATATCGACATTCGAAAGATCAACCCCATTCAATTCATCGGGTAGTGCAGAAATTTCCTGTTCGACCGTGTCGAGATCAATGCTCACCGGATCGATAATTCCGGCAATACTGGAAAAAGACAAATCGTTCAAATCTACCTGTACTTCGATCTCTTCTTCCAAACTAAGCGTCATCGGCGCATCGCTGGGAATTTCAATGGTCGATTTATAATGAATCTGTTGATTGTCAGATAGATTTGCCAGCGGCAGAGAAATTCGATAACCATCCAATGGAATAGTGACTATGGATGGTGACGGATCGGCGGACAATTCAATGTTTTTTTTCAGCGGCTGATTCGTTATTTTATGAATAATTTCATCTATAGTAAATTCCACATTAGCGATAACGCCGATTTGATTGGTCATCGTCAGAATCATGTCGCCGCCAGCGATTTCTGCCGTTTGGATTTTCGTGGGTTGTTCAAGATGGATCGTATCTTGCGAGACAATTGCTTCTTGATTGAAATATCCGGTAACGCTCGAAAAATGCATTTCGGAAACATTGATCTGAACGATGATCGAATCCATTAAGTTGTATCTTGCGATCTCACCGATCGACGTCGTTATAGTTGTCTCGTATGTTAAATATTGACGAGTGCTATCGCTGGAAATAACCTGTAAGAGCGGTTCTAACCGATAATTCGTAAGATCTTGCGATGATGTCAAAACTCCCGGATTCAAGTTCAATGTAACACTCAACGGTGTTCCTGTAGAATTGACGATCTGCGGCAAATTGACAACAATTTGTGGAACGCCAGATGCTGTTTGGTTGATACGATTGTCGAAATTGAAAGTCAACGATCCGGAAGAAATCACTGCGCTCGTAATTCGTGAACCGGACTCTACTGTGATTTCACCGTTTTCAACAATCGTTTGTTGCTCGATGATTCCTTCAATCATTGAAAAAGTGATCTGGTCATCAATCTTTCCAGCAATGCTTAAATCTACCAGAATATTATCCGTTTCCGACAGTGTCGCTTTCTCCGGATTCGTGTCCTCCGTCAGAATTTGATAGGAATATTCGACTTTCTGATCGGCAATATCCATAACAAGAAAGTAACTATCGAGTGCGACCGAAATGTCTGACAGTTGGTTCGCCGGAATCGAAAAACTGCGCGTCAGTGGTTCGATTGATTGAGACGAAGTTATATCAATAGATTGTACAATAAGTTGGAGTTGGATGTCCACTGGTAAATTATTTTGAACATTCAGCGTCATTTTTCCATCTAAAATCTGTGCGCGGCTCACTTTATTCGGCTGGTCAGGAGAGAGTGTAATCGTGTTCGTTGTGTCGATTTGTTGTTCAGGAATAATTGCAACTGCTTGACTCACAGCAAGATTTCTTGCTTGAACTTCAACGATAAACGATGAATTTCTAGCCGTTTCGTTGTTGGTAATATCCATTGGCCCTGATCCGCAGATTGCGCCACTGATCTGAACGATCACCTCTCCGGGTAAAGTCTTTCCTGCCAGTGATATTTGTTTCGTTCCGGTATTGCGAGTCGAGATTCCGACAGTCCATTCCGCTTTTGCCGTATCTCCATCTGATCCAACAATCGTGGAAGAATCTGCATCAAGAAGCCGAACTGTTATTGGATGCCCAAGCTCAACGACCAAATTATTGTTGATGGAAATTCCCAATTCGCCGAATGTAAAAATCGCGCTGTCGAAATTGTCAAATTTCACGGTTCTATAAATGACCGGGAATTGCGTGCCTTGTGAAATTGTCTTCGTTACGCCTTCAGGAACGCTTGTTAAATCAATAATATTAGTAAAAAAGATCGGTTCAGTCTGTTTCTTTTCAGTATCGTTCAATTCAATTTTTCCTATCTGCGACGAAATACTTTTAGAAATAGGATCAATGCCGACTGATTCCAAACTTGAGCTAAAGCTCTTTTCCGTTCCATCGACTTTGACTTCGTCAATATTCTGAATAAAAGATTTATGAATATTGTCGATTTCAAGCTGGTTGCCTACTTTGACCGATTCGATGTTTATGGACTTTTCATACGCTAATATAGAATCGCCGCTCACGCCATAGGGAATGCCGACAAAAAGCGAATCCTTCAGCAAGTCATCGATGGTCAATGTTTCAACAGCGATGGGTACAGATATATTCACCGACCATGAAGGTAGATCGGCTTCATTTGGGAAATCCATACTGCACTGAGATGACATCAGCAAAAAACCGGCGAAAACCCCGATGGTCAATTTTTTCATATTAACACCCATCCATAATTATCAGGTTAAAAAACACAAGGTGATTTTAATGTTTTTTTATGACTGATCGTGTGACTTAACTCTCATTTAAACAAAGATGATCAGAAAATACTCTGATTTAGATAAATGAAATGTACAATTAGCAAATTAACCGGCAGAAACCTATTGACTAAGAACGCCAGATATTGATCGAGCGATTCCTTCTGCATTCAAGCCCAGTTTATCAATCAGAATTTCACGCGTTCCCTGTTCGATAAATTCATCCGGAATACCGAGCGTTACCAATCTTATCGGCGATCGCATTTCCGACAAAATCCGTGAAATTGTCGATCCGAATCCACCAATAAGCGAATTCTCTTCAAGAGTGAAAATCCACTGATGAGTTCGTGCAAGTTCATTCAGTAATTCATGATCGATTGGTTTGACAAAACGCGCGTGAACGATCGTCGGATCGATTCCTTTTTTCCGTAAAATACTAACAGCGTCCAGCGCCGCATTCGACAGAATGCCAACGGAAACAACAGCAACTTCCGATCCTTTGTTCAGGATTTCCCATTTGCCGACCGGATAAATCGTCGGCTCTTGTTGATTCTCGAAAACTGAGCAAGATTCCTTCGGGTAGCGAATCGCGAACGGATATTCATTTTGTTGAAATGCCGTGAAAAGCAGATTACGGAATTCAGTTCCGTTGCGAGGAGCGGAAATGATCATATTCGGAATGCAGTTTAGGTAACTCAAATCGAATGCGCCATGGTGCGTTGGTCCATCTTCTCCAACCAGTCCGGCGCGATCCAGTGCAAAAATGACCGGTAAATTTTGAAGAGCGACGTCGTGAATGATATGGTCGTAAGCGCGTTGTAGGAAAGTCGAGTAAATGGCAACGACCGGTCGATAACCGGCGACAGCCAGTCCGGCGGCAAATGTCACCGCGTGACCTTCGGCAATGCCAACATCAAAATATCTTTTGGGGAATTTATTTGAAAATTCCACCAGACCGGTACCATCTGCCATTGCGGCAGTGATAAACACGGCTTTGTTGTTCTTCTCGGCAATTTCGCAAGACGTTTCGCCCAGAACTTTTAGAAACGGCGGCGCGCTTGTCGTCACTTTTTGCTCCTTAACATCCGGCGATTTTGGAGAAATACCATGATATTTCGTCGGATCATTTTCGGCGCTGGCCAAGCCCTTGCCCTTTTGGGTAATCACATGCAACAGAACTGGATATTTAAAATCTTTAATTCTGTTAAGCGTTTCGATTAATCGTCCAAGGTCATGTCCGTCGATTGGTCCGTAATACCGGAATCCAAATTCTTCAAACACTATTCCGGGAGCCAAAATATTTTTCAACGATTCGAGGAATTTCCGCCCTATCTTTCTCGCAAAATTTCCACCCTTCGGTAAATACGACAACGAATCCCATACTCGCGTCTTAAAGCGCAAATATTTTGGATGCGTCACAATGCGTGTTAGATAATTCGACATCGCGCCAACATTCCGGGAAATCGACATGCGATTATCGTTGAGAATGACTAAAAACTGACCTTTCAGTTTATCAGCGTTATTTAAACCTTCATAGGCCAGACCGCCTGTTAGAGCGCCGTCACCAATAATAGCAACGATCCGCTCGCTTTCGCCTGACATATCCCGTGCCGACGCCAACCCCAATGCCGCTGAAATCGAAGTGCTGGCGTGACCGGCTCCGTAGGTGTCGTATTCACTTTCGGAAATCTTACAGAATCCGCTAATGCCGCCATATTGACGAATAGTCAGAATTTCTTCTTTTCTACCGGTCAGAATTTTGTGTCCATACGCCTGATGCCCGACATCCCATACGAGTTTATCTTCCGGCGTGTTGAAGACGGCATGAAGCGCAATGGTTAGATCGATGACTCCGAGGCTTGACGCCAAATGCCCACCGGTGATTTGAGTTGTCTCGATGATATAACTGCGAAGTTCGTCGCTTAGTGTAATTAACTCATCAAGTGTAAGTTTCTTCAAATCTTTCGGCGAGTCGATCTTCGACAACAATTTGTATTTCGATAAAAATTGATTCATTTTTTAACCATTTCAATAAAATATTCGTGAATACGAGGATCGTTTTTCAGTTCAGGGTGAAAAGTCGAAAGCAAATATTGCCGATATCGGACGAGAACGATTTCACCGTTAAACCGGCCGAGAATTTCTACTTTCGAAGAACACTCAGTAATTTTTGGCGCACGAATAAAAATTGCCGAAAAGGGTTTATCGTTAAAACTTAGATTTACAGATTCTGTAAACGAATCTACCTGCCGACCATAGGCGTTTCTCAACATTTTTACCGGTGCTCTTTTAAATGTTTGGATATTCGGATCGTCACACGTTTCTGACAATAAAATAGCGCCTGCGCAGGTTCCGAAAATTGGCTTGTCGAACGCTTCTAAATCCGGTAGAAATCTCATCTCAAAAATGATTTTGGTCATCGTCGTCGATTCGCCGCCCGGGATGATTAGTCCATCAATCGTCCGCAGTTGCTCGCCATACCGGATCACTTCACTTTTTACACCGATTCGGTTAAGCATTTCTACATGTTTTTGGAATGCTCCTTGAAGAGCCAGAACGCCAATATTCAGACTACGACTCATTTAGATATTTTACAATCCTAATAAAAAATACTTACCAACCTCTGGTCGCCAATCGCTCGGATTCCGGTAAAGACGTTACATCAATT
This sequence comes from Candidatus Marinimicrobia bacterium CG08_land_8_20_14_0_20_45_22, assembly GCA_002774355.1. Classification (NCBI taxonomy): domain Bacteria; kingdom Pseudomonadati; phylum Fidelibacterota; species Fidelibacterota bacterium CG08_land_8_20_14_0_20_45_22. Next base: position 6,971 of record PEYN01000062.1, read on the forward strand.
CCCTTCATGGCAGATTTCAATTCGGCAGATACTTCAGCGACTTTTTCTGGATTATCGAAATATGTCGTCGCTAAAACAATTGCTCTGGCTCTCGCCGCAGGGTCATCCGATTTGAAAATACCACTGCCAACAAACACAGATTCTGCGCCGAGTTGCATCATAAGCGAAGCGTCTGCAGGTGTCGCGATTCCGCCAGCGGCAAAATTCGGAACAGGTAATTTTCCCGTTTTTGCCACTTGCTTAACGATTTCAAAAGGCGCACCGAGTCGTTTGGCTTCAGCCATCAATTCATCATCCAAAAGCGTCGTCAATTTTCGCATTTCCTGTTGAACACGCCGCATGTGGCGAACGGCTTCGACGATATTGCCTGAACCGGCTTCGCCTTTGGTGCGAATCAACGCGGCACCCTCGCCGATCCGTCTAAGCGCTTCGCCCAGATCGCGGCATCCGCAGACGAACGGAACCTTAAAATCGTGTTTCCAGATGTGATTTTCTTCGTCGGCAGGCGTAAGAACTTCGCTTTCATCGATAAAATCAACTTTCAGCGCTTCCAAAACCTGTGCTTCAGCAAAGTGACCAATCCGGCATTTTGCCATCACAGGGATAGAAACCGTTTTTTGTATTTCTTGAATGATTTTAGGGCTGGACATCCGCGCGATTCCACCATCTGCACGGATATCGGCTGGAATGCGCTCTAATGCCATCACAGCAACAGCGCCAGCGTCTTCGGCAATTTTTGCTTGTTCTGGCGTTGTAACATCCATGATTACTCCGCCCTTGAGCATTTCCGCCAGTCCGATTTTTACTTCAAATGAACTTTTTTCCATTTCATTTCTCCTTCAAATTCCAATGTAATTTACAATTTATGATGAAAATCGGGCGATTTTTTTCTTAACCTCTTCGATTGATTCGGCAGGCGTCGATGCGCCAGACGAGATTCCGATTGTCCGCGCCTTCTCAAACCAATCCGGATTCAATTCGTCCACATTTTGAATTAAAAACGTTTTTGGGTTAATAGCCGAAGCGATCGCCGCCAACCGTTTGGTATTCGCGCTCGTTCGTGAACCGATGATCAGCATGATGTCATTTGATGATGCTAATTTGATCACCTGACGTTGACGATCGCGCGTCGGATTGCAAATCGTGTTAATAAAACGAAGATCTTCAACCTTTTCAACGATCTTCGACATAATTTTCCCGACTTGTTCAATATCCTGAGTCGATTGAGCGACGGCGCCTGCTTTTCGAATTCTCGGCAGAGATTCCGCATCCTGAATATTCGAAACAACAATTGAATTCGCCAAATCGCTTACAATCGCCGTCACTTCATCGTGTCCTTTGTCGCCAATGACTATTACTGTTCGCCCGTCGGCTTCGAGCTTTTGGGCGACTTTGTGAATATGGATAATCAGCGGACAAGTCGCGTCGATGACCTTCAATCCGCTACGGCGAGCCGTTTCCCGAATTCCTTTGGGAGTTCCATGAGAACGGAACAAAACGGGTTTAGCCGAATCCACCTCATCCAAACTTTTAACAATTCTCACTCCGGCATTTTTCAAAATTTCAATAACAGTTTCGTTATGAACAATCTCGCCAAGCATCTGGACTTCGCCATATTTCTTAGCAGATTCAAGCGCCATTTCGACAGCGCGTTGAACTCCTAAACAAAAACCTGAACTTTTTGCTATTGTGATTCGTCGTTTCATTTTTCATTCACTGATTTTAGCCGTTGTGATCATTTTCTGCGCCTGATATTTTCCCTTTTTATCGGCGTAGGAAATTTGGCAGATTTCGTCGCTCTCCAGAAAAATGACTTGAGCGATTCCTTCCATTGCGTACAGTTTGACCGGAAGTGGCGATGTATTGGAAATCGAAATCGTCACAAAACCTTCCCATTCCGGCTCAAACGGCGTCACATTCACGATCACACCACACCGTGCATAAGTCGATTTTCCCGATGTGATTGTAATGATGTTTCTAGGAATTCTGAAATATTCGACGCTTCTCGCCAATATGAAAGAATTTGCCGGAATAATACACTCTTTCCCCACAAATATCTCAAAAAAATCATCACAAAAATTCTTTGGATCAAGAATTTTAGATCCGGCGCCGCGAAAGATTTTAAATTCGTCCGCAATTCTCATGTCATAGCCGTAAGCTGAGACGCCGTATGAGATGACGCCTTTAGAAACCTGATCCTTCTCGAACGGTTCGATCATGCCGTAATTTTCAGACATCTCCTGTATCCAGCGATCCGATTTAACGCTCAATTTTGCACGCCTTCTATTTCATCATTATGTAAAAAGAGTTTCCTCAGTTCAGTTAGAACTGCCGATACAGATTCCTTTAATGGCATCTCAACGGTCGCTCCAGCCGCGAAAGCATGTCCGCCACCGTTAAATTTTGAAGCCACACCGTTTATAACATAGTTACCTTTGGAACGTAAACTGATGCGAATACAGTTCGGTCGCGTTTCCAAAAAAACGATAGAGGCTTCAACGCCGCGAATTGACCGAATCGCTTCAGGAAATCCGTCGATTTCTTCCATTAACGCACCTGCTTTTTTGATCTGTTCATTCGATACGACAGCCCAAGCAAGTTTGCCATCAAATTCATAATGAATATCCTGAAAAAGCATACCGATTAACCGCATGCGACCCGGTGAGTAATTCTCATAGATTTGCGAAAATATTTTAGACGGAATGACGCCACGTGCTACTAAATCAGAGGCCATAGAAAATGCCTCGGATGTCGTATTTTGATAGCAAAATGAACCGGTGTCCGTCATCAGCCCGATATAAAGTACCTCGGCAACCGGCAAGTCGATCAGATTCGTATCTATCGTCTGGATGAGTTCATATACTAACGAAGCCGCTGATGGCGCGTTTTCATCAACGACTTTAAATGTAAAATGCAAATGTTCGCCAGGATGGTGATCAATGCAGATCATTGGAATATTTCTGGCTAACAGTACACTGCTCAGATTTCCAATGCGCTCTGGCTTTTCGACGTCAGCCATGATGATCAAATCGATTTGGCTGATCATGTCATGATGAATTGCCAAATCATATCTTTGAAAAATACCCCCCTCGTTCATTAAAGAATATTCGTAAGGCAGAACATCCGAATTCAGAATGATGGGGTTTTTCCCGAGCTTCTTCAAAACATGGAAAAGCGCGGCAATCGACCCCAATCCATCTCCGTCGGGATTGACATGTGACGATAACAGGATTCTGTCATGTTCATTAATTAGGCGTATGATCGGGCGCCAGTCGTGCTTCTGCATAAACTCTTTCTATTTAAAAACGAAAGAAATTTACTTTTTTATTCGTTAAAGTCAAATTGCCCTCCGTCGCATTCCCGTTTTTTCATCACATAACGTTTCAACGGATCGAGTTCCATTTTGCGAAGCCGTACGCTCTGCGGTGTCACCTCGACCAGTTCATCTTCGGCTATAAATTCGATGGATTGATCAAGCGTTAAAATGCGCGGCGGCCGTAAAGTCACTGTAGCATCAGATGTCGATGCGCGCATGTTGGTCAGTTTCTTTTCGCGGGCGATGTTTACATTCATGTCCATAGGCCGATTACGTTCTCCGATAATCATCCCACAATAAACTTCCGTTCCGGGAGCGACAAACAGTTCACCACGATCTACCATTCCAAAACTCGCATACGCGGTGACTCTTCCCTGTCTGTCGGCAACCATCGCCCCGGTTGATCGTTGCGGAATTGCTCCAAACCACGGTTCGTAACCTTCAATAAGTGTGTTCATCACACCCATGCCACGCGTGTCCGTAAGAAATTGACTTCGGAAACCGATCAATCCTCGCGTCGGAATAACGATCTCCAAATTGACCCGCCCGCTTCCGGTGTTTGTCAATTTAGTCATACGACCTTTTCGAATAGAAAGCTTTTCCGTAACAACGCCGATATATTCTTGCGGCACGTCGATAAAAACCCGTTCAACCGGTTCAAAAACTTTTCCATCACGTTGAATCGTGATGACGCGTGGTTTTGAAACCATTAAGGCATAACCTTCACGACGCATCGTTTCAATTAAAATCGCCATTTGTAATTCGCCGCGTCCGCAGACTTCAAAAGCATCGCTACGTTCTTTTATTGGGTTCACCTGAATAGCAATATTTCGGAGCGTCTCCTTTTCAAGCCTCTCGCGCAGGTGACGCGACGTCATGTACGTGGCTTCTTTTCCGGCAAACGGACTTGTATTTACATAATAAATCATTGAAACCGTCGGACTATCGACGTGAATCCGCGGTAACGGTTTTGGATTTTCCTGTGAAGAAATCGTGTCGCCAATTGCCACGTTTGGAACGCCGGCTACGGCAATGATGTCACCCGCTTCAACTTTTTCGACTGGAACTTTTACCAAGCCGCGAAATGTGTATAGCGCGGAAAATTTCACGTTGTTAACGTTTTCCGTCTCGCCACATAGCGTATAGCTTTTATTCATTTCGAGCAATCCGTGTGAAAGCCGGCCGATGGCAATTTGTCCAACATAGGAATCATAATCGACGTTAGTGATTAAAAACTGCGGTTGTTCATTATCGTCTGCTTCTGGTCCAGGAGTGAATTCTAATATTGCATCGAAAAGCGGCTGTAGATTCTCCGAGCCATCATCCAATTTTTTATGTGCCACTCCCGTCTTCGCTTGTGTGTATCGAATTGGAAATCCAATCTGTTCGTCTGTTGCTCCAAGATCGATGAACAGGTCGTAAACTTCATTAACAACTTCATCGATCCGCGCATCCCGGCGATCGATTTTATTGATAACAAGAATGATTGGAAGTCCTTTTGCTAAGGCCTTTTTCAGTACGAATCGCGTCTGTGGTAAAGGTCCTTCACTGGCGTCCACCAGTAGCAATGCGCCATCCACCATGTTCAGGCTCCGCTCGACTTCGCCGCCGAAATCGGCATGCCCAGGCGTATCAACGATATTTATTTTGACTGAATTGTACCATATAGCCGTGTTTTTCGCTGAGATTGTTATGCCGCGTTCGCGCTCTAAATCCATCGAATCCATGACGCGTTCTTCAATGTGCTGATTTTCCCGGAATGTGCCGCTCTGTTTGAGCATTCCATCCACCAAAGTCGTTTTGCCGTGATCGACGTGAGCGATGATGGCGATGTTCCGTATATTTTGTTTTCTCATATTCTCGTTTCTAATGTGCTACTCAATTTTTCAAGCATCAAGTATACGAACTTTCAATGAAAATTTTATGAGATTTTCTATACTATTTATTCAATTATCTATCCCGTTTAAATTGCCAACAGTCATTTACTATTTAAAAAGCCTTCCGCACATTGCACGGAAGGCTTTTTGTGGAGTAACTAGATTTATTTACTTAATAAGGGTAATGTCGAAGTTTTCCGGTCTGCCGATCGGTTTCATTTCGATGCGGTGCTTCTTCATCGCCCGTTTCAATGCAATTTGCTCGAAAAACAGGTAAATGAGCGGCACAAGGATCAAAGTGAATATCGTTGCAAAGGTCAGACCGCCAATGACGGTTCTCGCCAGAGGTACCCATATCTCAGCGCCAGAACCCAGATTCAGAGCAAGTGGCAACATACCGAAAATAGTTGTCAATGCGGTCATCAGTACTGGCCGCATTCTGCGTTTTCCGCTGACTAATATGGCAATCCACAGATCCATTCCGTGTTTTTCGCGCATCTGATTGATATAATCTACCAGAACAATTCCATTATTCACGACGACACCAACTAACAGGACGCATCCGATCAGTCCGGTGACACTCATGGTCGTTCCTGTCAGTACCATAATCCAGACGACGCCGATCAATGCCAGCGGCACTGTGAACATGATTATGAACGGATCAAGTAGAGATTCAAATTGCGACGCCATGACCATATAAACCAGGAAGATTGCGACAAGCAGAGCAAGCGCAAGATACATAAATGATTCTTGCTGATCCTTCGCGGATCCGCCAATTTCCCACCGGAAATCGGAAGGAAATGCAATCTTATTGACTTCATTATTTATATCTGTCGTAACGCTTTTCAAATCTCTTCCAGAAACGGTACAGGAAACGGAAAGCATACGTTCCTGATCCTCACGGGTAATTTTTTCGGAAGCTTCGCCGGGGATCACACTCGCGACATTTTTCAGAGGTATCTGGACGCCGGATATCGAGGTGACATACAAGTTTTCGATATCGTTCATAGACTGACGGGCAGATTCATCGAGTTGAAGGAGAACATCATATCCTCTGCCTCCTTCACGGTACTGCGTCGCAATACTTCCTTTGATATCGGTTTCGATCGTGGAAGCAACCTGATAGACTGACAGACCTAAAGTAGAAATCCGGTTACGATCCAGGCGTACCTGGTATTCAGGTTTTGGCTGACTATAACTTTTTTTTATATCGACGACACCGTTAATCTTTTCAATGCGTTCTGCCACTTTATCAGCCAATGCAATCGCAATCTCCCGGTTATGACCATATATCTTAATATCGACATCACCGCCAGCGCCGAACATCGATCCTCCTTCGGAGAATGAAATCTTAGCGCCCGGTATCTTTGAAAGACGCTTGCGAAGCACATCTGTAATCTCAGACGATGATCGGTTACGTTCTTTGACATCCGGCAAGCTGATTGTGATCGAACCTTTATTGGTTCCGGCTGTACCAAAAAGTGCACCAAAACCGGATCCGGTCCCCATTTCTGACTGAATATTGATTGCTTCCGGTACTTCCTGTTTGATGATTTGTTCGACCTCCCGGAATGTCTGATCTGTTGAAGTTAATGAAGCGCTCGTCTCACGTTCGATGGTAACTGAGATCATGGATTGATCCGTGCGGGAAATGAACTCAGCACCCATTTTCGGATAAATCAGAACCGTGGCGACAATAATTAACAACAATCCCATCAGAAAAACTTTCTTATGTCCGAGGAAGTAATCGAGGATGCGGACATATTTATTTTCCATATTGTCGATGAAATTTCCCAGTCCTCTGTCCAGTTTGATCATAAACTTGGATTTGTACGCTTTCTCTTTGGATAGCAAACGGGACGCCAGAAGAGGAATCAATGTCAATGCGACTAATAGCGAAGCGGTCAGGGATACGACAATCGTAACGACCATATCGGTGAATAGTTCACCGGCAAGACCCGGTACAAACAGGATCGGGACAAAGATAGCCAGCGTGGTCAGCGTCGATGCCGTAATTGCCATAGCAACCTGTGCGGTTCCCTCATCGGCGGCGACTCTGATTTCTTCACCAATTTCCTTATGCCGATATATATTTTCGAGGACGACAATAGCGTTATCGACCAACATGCCGATTGCCAGCGCAAGTCCGGCCATCGAAATAATATTCAGCGTCAGTTTCATCTCGTACATGACGAAAAAGGTAACCAGTATCGAAACTGGTATTGAGATTGCAGCTATCATGGAACTAGTGAAATGCCGCAGGAAGAAGAACAGAACGATAAAACAGAGAATAAATGCCTGCAATGCCGTACTTTTCAGATTATTCAGCGAACGAGTTATAAACTCCGAACTATCCAGAATAATGCTGAATTTGACGCCTTGCCCGATTTTATCGGCAATCTTAGGCAATTCCGCGCGTACTGCTTTGGCAGTTTGTACAGTGTTGGCATCTGACTGTTTTTGAACATACATAACCAGCGCGTTCTTCCCGTTATTTCGGACGACCTGCGTCTGATCTTTAAAACCATCGATCACCCTGGCAACATTTTTCAGATAGATTGGCGAACCGCCCTTATTTCCAATGACTGTGTTTTCTATCTGTGAAACATTCGAATATTCGCCATATGTACGGACTGTAAATTCTTTATGTTCATCGTTAATAATACCGCCGGGAATCTGTAGATTTTCAGTCCGAAGCGTTTGTAATATCTGTTGAATCGAGATGCCCAGCGCGGCGAGTTTTTGCGGCTCAACCAGAACGCGAATCTGGCGTTCCATTCCGCCGGAGGTGCTTGCAGAAGCTACCCCGACGATCCGTTCGAGACGAGGTTCGATCTGATCGGTCACTAGCGTGCGTAATTCTGCCATTCCCAGCTGATCCGAACTCAAAGTCATGAAAAGAATCGGTTGCATCGACGGATCAAATGCAAAGGTAACAGGCGAACCTGCCTCGGTAGGGAGGTAATCACGAACCATATCAATGTTCTTCCGGACATCGATTTCAGCCTGATTCATATCCGTTCCCCAATCAAATTCTACAATCAAGATCGACACTCCCGAAGTCGAATGAGATGTCATTTTTTTAATATTTTTAGTAGCAACGATTGCTTTTTCAAGCGGTCTGGAGAGAGAGTTTTCTATATCCTCCGGACCAACTCCGGGGTATTCGCAGATTACCGCGATAATTGGAAAAGTAATGTTTGGAAAGAGATCGATTTTCAAAGCGCTCAGACCGAAAACACCGAATCCGATCGCAATGATAAAAATCATTCCAAAAGTGATCCCTCTCCGAATAGCTAGATTGGAAAGCCTCATAATCCACTCCTGTTTGTGATGATATCGACTTTCGACGAGTCAAGCAAATTGTGCTGGCCAATGGTTACGATCAGATCATTGATATTCAGACCGTTCAGAACCTCAACCATACTACCGTTTTCGATTCCGACTTGAATCACTTTACGGAATGCGAGACTATCCTGAACGGTAAAAACAAATTTTTCAACAATGACCTGACTATTGGTGATCTCCCCGCCCAGATATTCGAGTTTTGTGTTTTCGAGGACTGCATACTTCGGAATTAAAAGAACATTATCATGCCGGTTGACCGCAACTTCGACCTTTGCAAACATTCCGGGTTTCAATTTCAGGTCAGGATTGCTGACCAATATTTCTGCCTTGACAGTACGTGATATCGGATTCAGCGTCGGATTAATTTTCGATACTTTACCTTCGAATTCCTGATCCGGATATGATTCAACAGTAACGTGCGCTTTCTGGCCGACTTTCACCAAACCGATCTGGCTTTCAACAACTTCGATCATTACTTTCACCGGATTCATCTTGACGATTGTGAAGACTGGCATTTGCGGCGATGTTTGATCACCTTGTTCTTGAAAACGTTCCGATACAACGCCGGCAATTGGCGCTTTGATATAACTATCTTCCATCTGACTTTTAGCATTTGCCATAGCCGCTTCCAGTTGTTTA
>PEYN01000063.1 GCA_002774355.1 Candidatus Marinimicrobia bacterium CG08_land_8_20_14_0_20_45_22
CCAACGGCGGCGTAGATTTCCTTCAAACCCTGAAGCGTAAATTGAACATCGGGATGATTCGGAGAGAGATGCTTTTTGAGAATCCGGAGTGAGCGTGAGTAATAGAATTCTGATTTTTGGAAATCGTCCAGTTTTTGGAACAACGCGCCGAGTTTACCGAATGTCCGGCCGATGTTTGGATGATCGTAGGGATAGTTTGCCTCGAGAAAACCGATTGCCTGCTGATAATACCATTCGGCGCGGTTGAATGCGCCTTCGGATTCTTCAATCTCGGCGAGATTGCAAAGATAGACGCTTTTCCGCATTTTGTAAGGATCGTTCAGCGTTTCGACGACATCGATGAGTTTATTTAAAAAGGTTTTCGCTTTCTCATTTTCCTTTTGGCTGATGTAAAGCGTCACGAGATTTTCAAGTGTCGGAATAACGTCGGCGGAATGTGCGTTCTGATCTTGAACCTTAATTTCCAGCGCCTTGAGATAATTTTCTTCCGCTTCTTTTGCATGTCCCATCAGGTCGTGAATCCAGCCGAGATTGTTGAGGACTTTGGAGGTTTCGGAGTTTGCGGTTCCGAATCGTTCATATGCGAGATGCAGTTCTTCATTGGCAACCCAGAGTGCTTCGGTATAACGCGCAACGGCGATGGCTGAGAAGATTTTGTTGTCGTATTCGATTAGTGGGTTCGTTTTCATCTTTTCTTTTCCTTTTGTAACGCAATTGAATTTAATAACGCGGAGGGCAAGCGCCATCAATTTTTTCAAACAAAGATTTTTTTCGCGATTCAGGAATCTATCATTAAATTTTCCCTGTCCTTGATAACAGCCGGAATGAATATGAAAACACATTTGACAAAGCGATTGACAATTGAATTAATCACCCATCGGGCGGGAGTCGGCGTCGAAGTGGATGCTTTTTCCCATTGGCGCGACTGTTCTGACTGTCGAGCTCTATTATCCGGAGCGATGGATCAGGCGGGGTTTACATTCGATCCAGATGAAAAAGTTGAAGCCGTTTTCGTTAGCGAAAGTCATGGAACGATGGATATTCGAGTTGTCACGGCGGAACGTCGCGTAGTTGCCGTCTGCATGTCTGAAGACGAATGGACGGAAATGGAAGAAAAATTGGTACGTTTTGGCGTGAAGATTCGTCAAGCGTCATCTTCGGATTTTGCCGGACAAATTGCCGATGAAGTCCAATGTTCGTTTTCCAATGGAAAGCCCTATCCGACTCCAAAAATTCATCCGTTGTTAATCCGTTCGGTGTTTTCGCTCAAGGTTCTTTTTTGGACGTGGATGATACCTTATGGGAAGACGGTGACCTACGGCGATATCGCATTCTGGATGAACCAGCCAAAAGCCGCGCGTGCTGTTGGCGGCGCATTGCACAATAATCCGATTCCATTGATTGTTCCGTGCCATCGCGTCGTAGGATCGGATGGAAATTTAACTGGTTTTGCCAGCGGTTTACCGATAAAGCGGAAGTTGCTTGAACTTGAGGGAAGCTTTTTGCAAATTTAAGTTTGTTTTTACAAGTTCGAATCTTTTAAAGTGTTTATCGATTTTGCCAAAAATAGTGATCGCCTCGTTTCATGAAAATTCTTAGAATAACCGGTTGCCTCCTTCTCTGCTGGTCGGTTGCATTTTGCGATGTATCGCTCATAGGAAAATGGCTGTTTCGCACCGGTGATGACAGCAGTTGGGCAAATCCAGACCTGAACGATTCGCTCTGGGATGGAATTCTCATCCCGTCATATTGGGAAGCACAGGGTTATAAGAACTACGACGGCTTCGGCTGGTATCGTTACCATTTTTCGCTGGATTCGGCAACCTGTCAAGTTGATTCAGTCGCATTAATACTGGGGAAAATCGATGACGTGGATGAAACGTTTTTAAATGGTGAGAAGGTCGGAACAAATGGCTCATTCCCGCCCGATTATGTAACCGGTAGAGATAAAATTCGTAAATACATCATTCCGGGGAGATTGCTTCATCGCGAAAACGTGCTTGCCGTCCGCGTGTTCGATTCAGGGAAAGACGGCGGAGTCTATCGGGGGCCGTTGAAAATTCTGATACCGGAGAAAAAATCTGAGCCCAAGGTTAAGAAGCCTAAAATCAATAGTAACTGGTTCCAAATCCCGTTCACAAATGGAATATCGACAGCGAATTATGACGTTCAAAATTGTGTCTTTAATAATTTTTACCCGCACGTGTATCGGAGATTTGACGAGAAAACGCCGACCAAAAAAGTGATTTCTTCGGCGCGGGCAATCCTTTTCCGCGGTGAAGATGAAATTCAATTGAAATCGCTAACATCAAGTGACGCGGGTTATATTGAAAATACGGGAATCGTGAAGCACGAACTCGTCGGTGAAAATTACAAACTCACGCAATACGCGTTTTGTCCATTTTCCGTCGATAAACCGGTTTGGATATTTTTCATTGTTCTAGAGGGAAAAGACATCGAAAATCTATCGTTGAATTTCGAGGTGAACACGCAAAACCTTCAGGTGAACATTGGGAAGTGGGCGTATCAAGCGAATGGAACTAAATGGCTGACAGCGCTGGTTTCCTTCGATTCGGATGAACATACAGACGGCTACACTTTTCTGACGAAATTCAAGAATGAGCATCCCGGATTTTCGGCGCTATTCGAGGAAATTGACTGGTGGAAGAAATGGCATCGGGCAACAATTCTGCCAAATGACATCACGGCGAATGAAAAAAGGCTTTATTATCAATCACTGTGCCTTATCAAAATGTCGCAGTGCCGTGAAGAATTTCCGGCGCGCGGTCAGATCGTGTCTTCTTTACCGCCATCCAATCTAAATTTTACATGGGTGCGCGATCAGGCATATTCAACCAGCGCCTTGTTGAAGGCCGGGCATTCTGAGGAAGCCTTAGCGGCTCTGCAGTTCATCATGAACGGCCGATGCGGAAAATACAAACGATATAACTGGCAGGGAAATCCAACCGGCGTTGGGCAGGATTATGCCGTCTCGGTCTTTCGTTATCTTGGAAATGGCGTCGAGGAATCCGAGCAGACCGACAACGGTGTTATCGTTGAGACCGAAGGGCTCGGGCTAACACTCTGGAATCTTCGCCAATATGTCGAGAAGACGGAGGACATCAAATTTCTCAACTATTACTGGCGGAAAATTTCAAACCAGATCGCCGATGTCCTGAAAAACTCCATCGATGAGACCGGCTTGATCCGTTCCGACATCGGTCCCTGGGGACGGGAATCGGATAAAAAACATTATCTCTATTCATCGGCATGCGCTTACAACGGGTTGGTAAGCGCATCATTTATGGCGCGTTTCCTGAACGATCAAAAACGCATCGTCGGATACGAAGACGCCGCGAATGCGCTGAGGATAAATATCGATAAAAATTTAGTCGACGTTGAAGAAAATTCGCTGAAGGGGAATCTCGAAGACAAGAATCCGTTCATTTACATGGATGCCTCGTCAGTTGAAGCCCTGAATTGGATTTACACGTCTCAGGATAATATCACAAAAGGCACGCTCGCCGCCTATGATAAATATCTGGCTATGAAAAGTTCTCAGCGTGGATATCGAAGAACTCCCAGCAATAAACAGGAGTGGCTTTTTGGCGATTTACGGATTTTGGCGGCGCTCCAACGGAATCCAAATTCATCCCGATTGCATGAAGTAAGAAAATGGATCGTTGGCCAATCGTTGAACAACTATGGACTTATCCCGCAATATTATGATGAAAACCATGCCGAATATCAAGGGGTGGTGCCGCGTATCGGACTTGGTTCTGGAGCGTTTATTCTATCTTTTTGGAGCGATTAGAACGTCTCTCAGCCGATGAGTTTGGCAATGATAAAGCCAAGCACGAAACCGATTAGAAAAATGACGGTGACGATCCGATAGGAAAGAACGTCTTGTTTGTATCCTTTTTTAATTGCCATGGCAGAAACATAGTAGCCGACGGCATTCATCAGCCAGAAAAACGGCAGGGAAAGAACTTTGACGATAATTGGTCCCAGCAGTGGAACCAGTCCGATTATACCCAATAATCCGGCGAAGGCATTTGAGAAAACGCCGAAAGCCAGTGCGATGACGGTAATGACAGCTTTATCCACATGGAACAACAACCCGAGCGTTATACCCGAAATAATGATCAGCCATGTGATGATCAATTTTCGGTTTTTTATCCAGAACAATTTTAGTTTGGCAAAAAAATCATTATTCATTGATTAGCCTCGCTGTTAGCCAAGTCGGTGAAATGAAAAATTCCGTGCGAACAATGCGCCGACGTCCGCCCCTTTCGAGCCAGACCGTCCGCTTGCCTTCGGCCGAGCCGATCTTCCAGTAAAATACATCGGTCAGTTTTGTTACTGGCGTCTGGTTAGGGATCACTTCTGAAAGGAGAATTTCGATCTGGTCGGTTATCAGCGTTTTGTTGCTTACGGAGAGTCGTTCCTCGCCGATGTACCTCAGGCTCGCGTCAAAGAGTTTACCTTCGATTTCAACCGGGACGAGAAATGTTTGAATCTCATCAATGCTCAATGTACGGATGTGCATCAAGAGTGAGAAAAAATTGTGCGTCTTTGGCGGAATAGTTATGGATTTTCCATTCGAATATTCGACGCGCGAGTTGCGGTAAACGGATGTAATCTCCTGCTTGACATTTGGTTGCTCGATGATTTTTTTCCCAAACTGAACGGAAAAATCCGTCGGATCATAGAGTGATTCATAGTAATTATCGATGGCAAAAAAAGTTGAGAACACTTTTTTTGTCTTGGTGTAAAACTGGAGCCGTTCGACGCGTTTTCCATTGTAATTCGTTTGCGAAATTTTCATTTTAAGATCGACAGATGGGACGACAATAAAATCGACGCGGTACTCATATGTTTCTGTCATTCCAGAAAATAATCGTTCTGGAAAAATCAGCAGAAAGGACATGATTATTACGGCAAAGATTCGGGCGAATTTCTGCCTATATAATAAAGAAAGCATCATGCGAGTGCTGGAATTTCCTCTATCGGAATTTTTCCAAAGTCGGACGCGGCGCAATTATCTTTGACCTGCATGGTGGTCTTCGCGCCGGGAATCGCCGTCTGACATGCGGGATGAGAAAGACAAAACCGTAAAGCAACCTGCGACATCGTTTGGTCGGGATACCGAACGAAAAGCGGTTTCATCTGATCCAGTTTGAGCAAGTAGTCGTCCAGTTTTTCAGGCGAAAGATTCATTCGTCGATGGTCGTCTTCGCCAAACCGGCTGTCGCGATTGAATTTTCCCGTCAATAATCCGAACAGAATTGGAATCCGAGCGATGACGCCGATTCCATATTTCAGCGCTTTTGGAAAAAGGACTTTCTCGGCTTCGCGTTCCAGCAAGTTATACCGAACCTGAATGACGTCGATCGCTTCATTATATTGGTCGAGGATGAACGCCTGATCGGTTTCTTTAAATGACTGGACGCTCCAGCCGGAATGGATGATTTTACCGTCTTTTTTTAGTTGCAGAAGAGCCGACCATGGCTCATCGCGGTCGAGATTTTCGATGTTTGGGCTGTGAAGTTGGAGAACATCGAGTGCCTCGAATCCGAGCCGTTTCAGACTTTGCTCCGCCGCAAAAATGATGTAATTCTTGTCTGTGTTTTGGCGAATCGGTCCATAACCAGCGTCGTCTTCTGCCTTCGCGTGATAAAAGTCGTTGCCTGCTTTGGTGGAAACGATGACCCGACCTTTGCCGCGTTCTTTCAATACTCCGCCGATCAATTCTTCGGAGTGACCGTAGCCATAATTATCGGCAGTATCGATCAATGTGACGCCGGAATCAAGCGCTTTTCGTAAGGCATTTCGGGAAACGTCGTCATCCGTTTTGCCCCAATTGAGGCCGCCGATCGCCCATGCGCCGAATCCGATCGACGAAACGGTTGGTCCTTTTTTTCCAAGTTTTACATATTGCATGAACAGTTACCTCCTTGGGTTAGGAATTACGGTTTCGTTCCCAAATCAGCCGAATGCCTTTCAATGTCAGCAAACGGTCGGTATGTGTGATGATTTTGGAATGATGCGTAATCTCGTCGCAAAAACCGCCGGTGATTAGAATCGAAAGCGAATCGACAGCCATTTCCGAGCGGATTCGCTCAATCATTCCTTCGATCATAGCGATATGCCCGATGAAAATGCCGCTTTGCATGTGTTCGCGGGTATTTTTACCGATGATATGCTCCGGAGCGGTAATTTCAACACCGTAGAGTTGGGCGGCTTTTTGAACGAGGTTGGTTGCGGCTATGACCAATCCGGGTGCGATTGCTCCGCCAATGTAATTGCCATTCGCATCGAGAACGTCAAAAGTCGTCGCAGTGCCGACATCGATCACAACAAGCGGACAAGAAAGAAGTGCTTTGGCGGCGACAATGTCGCATAACCGGTCGGCTCCCAGTTGGTTGGGTTCATCGACGAGCAATTTTAAGCCGAGGTCTAAAGTTGGAGCAACGATCATCGCTTCCACTTTCAGATATTTCGTTGTCATTTCTTTAAATGTTTGCGTCAGATCTGGAACGACGGAAGCGATGACAATGGCTTCTACTCGCCGAATATCATATTGCGCATCGCGACAGAGAAGATTAATGTCAAGCCAATATTCATCGCAGGTACGCGAGTGCGACGTGTTCAATCGCCAGAAATTCAACAGATTTTTACCCTCAAATACACCGAACGTGATGTTCGTATTGCCAATATCCGCAACAAGAATCATGATAATGTCTCCTTTTCGATCGAAACTTCAGCGGCATGAAATGTGCGATCGCCGGTTTCCGTTTTAAGAATCAGCGCGCCTATAGGCGAAACATCCTGGAAAATTCCTTCGTAGCGGTTAAAATCGTCGGTGACGACAATTTTTCCCCCGATGTACGGACAGTAGTGTTTCCATTTGGTCATAATCGCATCAGCGCCAGATTGATTCAATAATTCCAGATTGGCGTCGAGCGCCTCTGCGATGGAATTCAGGAGTTCGATGCGTTCCAGACGAATGCCGGTTGCGGAAAGAATCGAACAGGCGTTCACCAAATCGTCTTTGAAAAAAGAACTTGGCTGGCTGACATTTACGCCGATGCCGATGGTGATGGACATTTCTTCGGACGACGACTTGCTTTGGACAAGAATGCCGCAGACTTTTCGGTGATGGATCATCACGTCGTTCGGCCACTTCAGTGAAATGGAATCAGGCGAAACGAATCGAGCGATGCCTTCAAAGACGCCGACCGCCGCTAAAAATGTAAACGCGTAGATCGGAATTTCACGGAAATTTTCGCGTAGGTAGATGGAAAACAGAATTGCAGATTCCGGCGGAGAAATCCACTGTCTGCCGCGTCTGCCGCGTCCTGCTGTTTGATAATCGGCGAGAACGATTGTTCCGTGCGGATGCGTGTGTTTGCCGAGCAGATAGGCGTTGGTCGAGTCAATAGATTCGAAATGAATAACCTGCGACTTGAGAATTTTTGTCTCGATCGGCAGTTTGGTGATTTTAAAGGAATTCATATTTTCAGCGCAGATTCATCTCCTCGATCAATTCCGTGGCCGAACTAAATTTATCCAGCACGAAAAGTACATAACGAATATCAACGCTGATCGTGCGAGTCAGAGCCGGATTGTACTGCCAGTCATTGGTCAGTGCTTCCCAGTTGCAGTCGAAGGCACAACCGACGATTTCACCCTTGGCATTCATCACCGGACTGCCGGAATTGCCGCCGGTGATGTCACAAGTACTGAGAAAAGCGACCGGAATGTCGTTTAATTCCACGTCGTTCCACCGGCCGAAATCACGGTGCGTTGACAAGTCAATCAATTTTTCAGGAACGGCAAATGGTTCGGCGTTTGTATTCTTGGCGATCACGCCACTTAAAGTCGTCTGTGGTTGGTGAATGACACCATCGCGCGGATTGTAACCTTCAATATGGCCGTAAGTAAAGCGCAGACCGCGATTGGCGTCGGGCAAGATCTGACGCCCCGTGACATTTTTTAAAGCGGAAAAATATTGTGGTTCAAGAATCAACATCTCGCCGCTGATGGTTTTCCTTCTCAGCTGGATGCGTTCCATTTCACGGTTCACGTCGGCGGCTAAGGTTAAAAGCGGGTCCTGCCGGGCTGTCAACTCTTCCGCACTTAAGTCGAACATTTTTAGACATTCATCGGTATCAGTAAACTTGGTTCGGGCAAAAATATCATCAATGTAATTCGCAATTGTCCTTTCGGCTTCGATACCAGTCTGCTCATGGATCATCTGACGCAGGAAAGTAGGACGTTCGGCTACCGGGAAAGCGGCTAAGTGTTTCAGCAACATTGTAATAATACGCGCATCCGCAGGAGCATAGTAACCGATTCGTCTATTCTTAAAGGTACGCTTTGAGCGAGCTATTTGATAATCGAAATAACCGGATTCACGTTCATTTTCCGGCTTGGTTTTCTCACGGCTCCACTTTTCGATGGTCAGCGCGTCCGAGAAAACGGTGGCATAGCGCAGGTAACCTATATAAGTATCCTGCTCAACGTTGGTGTAGTATTCGTCGTATGCCTTTTGAATGGTTGGTAAAACGACGCCGTATTGTTTCTGCCAGGCTGGTTTTTCGGCAATTTTTTCCAGAAAAGCTGATTCAGCGGCACGTTTCTGATCAAGAATTTTATCGCTTTTAAATCCAGCCAGCAGACCACGATTATTTTTCAAGCTATTATAAAAACTTTTGATCTGCGATGCCAGCAGAATTTCCGTAGCCGGGTCTTTACGGCTTTCGTCTTCAAGTTCATTGATAATTTCTTCAAAAATTTGGATACGCAGAGGGTAACTGATATTCTGGTTATACGCAACCGAAAAACTGGTGGCGTTGCGATTGGTATAGGCGGGATAACCGAAAATGAAGACAAGATCGCTGAGATTCAGTCCCTGCGTGGAAATCGGCAGAAAAACTTTGGGTTTATAAGGCACATTATCTTTACTGTATTCGGCTGGCTTGCCATTCGGGGCGCAGTAAACCCGCATAAATGAAAAGTCGCCGGTATGGCGTGGCCACATCCAGTTATCGGTTTCTCCACCATAATTACCTATGGATTGAGGTGGAGCGTAAACCAGACGAATATCTTTGAATTTCATATACCTATAAAGATAATAACTGGCGCCGCTAAACATGGTATGAACTTTTCCCTCCAAGCCATTTTCAAGATTTTCGCTTTCGGCTTCGAGCTTTGCGATGGCGAGTTCCACAGTCTTGATACGTTCAGCGGGCGACATTTCAGGTGTCAGCGCCGACAATATTTTTGCAGTAACGTCTTCAAAACCAACTAAAAGTGAAGCCTCGTAGCCAGGCGCCAGCAATTCTTCGGGGAGCGTCCGGGCATAGAAGCCTTTTTCAAGGTAATTATTCTCCGTTGTCGAATTTTTTTGGATTGCGCCGAATGCCACATGGTGATTAGTCAATACCAATCCATTAGCAGAGACAAACGAGCCTGTACCGCCGCCGAACCACAGCACCGCACCGGCAACTCCGCCGCCGTTTGGTTGATATAATTCATCCGGTTTTATTTTCAGACCGCTGATTTTGGCCGGTATCTGATCCGGAGGATACATGCCCTCTTCGGCAACTAGCATCAGATTTATTACGAGGAAACAAATCGCCAATTGTAAAAATTGTTGTGTTCTAATCATTTTTTACTTTC
>PEYN01000064.1 GCA_002774355.1 Candidatus Marinimicrobia bacterium CG08_land_8_20_14_0_20_45_22
GCGACCCACGATTGTCTCTGTCGCGTCCGGAGTGCTCATGACCTGAATTCCTTTCTTCGGTGTAACCTTCCGGTTTGGGAAGGAGTTCTTTCATCGATAATTCAAATCGTCCTGGCGACGAGATTTTCTTTAACAAAACATCTACTTTATCGCCAACTTTCATTATAGTATTGATATCGTCTGTCCGCTTCCACGCAACTTCTGAAATGTGTAAAAGGCCTTCTTTTCCCGGCAGGATTTCGACAAATGCACCATAGGTCTCCAAGCGTTTTACTGCGCAATTCCGGTAAATCGCGCCCTCTTCAGGTTTGGCGATCATTCCTTCTATCAGCCGTTTGGCATTTTCGCCGGCGGAACCATCGGGCGCGGAGATGAATATCATGCCATCATCCGAAATCTCGACTTTTGCTCCGCTTTGGGCTTGAACGGCTTTGATATTTTTTCCACCAGGACCGATGATCTCGCCGATCAATTCGATATCGACTTTCATCGTGATCATCTTCGGCGCGAAGGGAGAAATTTCCGGTCTGGGTTGACTGATGGTTTTTTCCATCGTATTGATGATAAAGAATCTGCCTTCCTTCGCCTGTTCAAGCGCCGAGCGCATGATGCTTGTGGAAATGCCTTGGACCTTTAAATCCATCTGGATTGCAGTGATACCGGTTTTTGTACCGGTAACTTTAAAATCCATATCACCGTAATGGTCTTCCGCTCCCAAAATATCCGTCAGCACGATGTATTGATCGTTTTCCTTGATCAGTCCCATTGCAATACCTGCAACGGTGCAACGAACGGGAATTCCGGCATCCATCATCGCAAGCGAACCCGCGCAGACGGTTGCCATTGATGAAGATCCGTTCGATTCAAGAATGTCGGAGACGATTCGAACGGTGTATGGAAATTCCTCTTCGCCGGGAATCTGCGTCCTCAAAGCGCGCTCGGCGAGATGTCCATGACCGATCTCCCGTCTGCCGGTTCCGCGCAGAGGACGTACTTCGCCAACGCTGAATGGCGGAAAATTGTAATGCAACATGAACTTTTTCGTGAATTCCTCGCGATCAATGGCATCGATAATCTGCTCGTCAAGTTTTGTGCCGAGTGTTACCGAACCGAGACTCTGAGTCTCGCCACGCGTAAAAAGCGCAGAGCCATGAGCACGTGGCAAAACGCCTATTTCACAAGTAATCGGACGGATCTCTTTTAATCCTCTGCCATCCAACCGAATACCGGATTCAACAATTTTTTTCCGCATATCATTTTTCAGAATTTCATCAACAATCTTTTCGACGACGCTTCCCATCCCGGGAAAGGGCTCTTCGAGTTCCTCTTTGAGACTTTTCAGAAAAAATGCTATTGCGTCTGAGCGAGTTTTCTTTTTCTGTTTACCCTTTTCACGCCAATCGAGTAACATCGGCAACGTTTTCGCTTCGACCGCTTCGACAAATCCTTCGGGCATAACCGGAACCTGAAACACGGCTTTGACCGGCTTAACTTCAGCAATGAGTTCTTTCTGAAGTTGAATGATCTGAACAATTGCCTGATGTCCAAATTCGATGGCGCTGACGATAACTTCCTCGGAAATTTCTTTCGCTTCTCCTTCCACCATCACGACGGATTCTTCAGTTCCTGCGATAACAATTTCCATTTCGCTTTTTTCCATCTGAGGAATCGTCGGATTTAAAATATATTCTCCGTCGATTCGACCGACACGAACCCCGGCAATCGGTCCCAAAAATGGGATTTCCGAAATGCTGAGAGCCGCCGAAGCACCGATGATTCCGAGAATATCGCCCGGATTTTCCTGATCGCTTGAGATTACGCTGGCAATTACCTGCGTATCTGAGAAAAACCCGTTGGGAAATAGCGGACGGATCGGGCGGTCGATCAGACGCGAACCTAAAATTTCTCTCTCGGATGGACGCCCTTCACGCTTAAAAAAACCACCCGGGATTTTACCTGCGGCATAAGCGCGTTCCTGATATTCACACTGAAGCGGGAAAAAATCCTGCTTAGGCGTCGATAACAGATTCGCTGTAGCCGTCACTAAAGCAATTGTATCCGCATAACGGACAGTTACGGAACCAGAAGCCTGCTTGGCCATCTTTCCGGTTTCAATGATTAATTCACGACCTCCAAGGGTCATTGATTTTCGGATCAATTATATATCTCCTGTATTCTATCTACTTACGTATGTTAAGATCTGCAATCAGCGTCCGGTAACTATCCATGTTTTTCTTTTTCAGATAACTTAACAGATGCTTCCGGCGGCTGACGAGTTTCATCAGTCCGCGACGTGATGCGTGATCTTTTGGGTTGTTTAAAAAATGTTCGGTTAGTTCCTTAATTCTCTGCGTCAAAATTGCGATCTGAGATTCAGCCGATCCCGTATTCTTCGGATCCTGACCGTATTTCTCAACTAACTCTTGCTTGATATCTTTCGTCAATACCATTCAGTTTATCCTCCATTTCATTCTTGATTTTCATACACAACATTTTGTCATTAATCATCTGCTTCTTCAATTCATCAGCAGATTCAAATTTAATTTCATCTCTTAACTTTTTCAATAATTCAACTTCTATTTCTTCGCCGTACAAATCCACCGTTGGCGGATCGAACAGATTGACTTCAATCGAAAACTCCTGTGCGTCAAACGTTTTCCGCGTTCCGAGATTACTCATACCGTAAGATACGGAATTTTTTACATGAACTCTCGAAAAATAAACGCCGAATGCCGGAATAAGCTTTTGCGAATCGTTTGGCAGAATGTTGGCAGTCGGAAAACCCAGCGCGTGTCCGCGTCCGAAACCTTTGATGACTTTTCCAGTCAACGAATACGGCCTTCCAAGCAATTTCCATGCGGCTTCTACTTTTCCATCCAACAGCAATTTTCTAATTGCTGACGATCGCACATGTTCGCCTTCTATCGAAAACATCGAAACGATCTCGACATCGAAACCGCTGAATTTGCTTTTCTCTTGAAGAATTGCCGCATTGCCCGCCCTATCTTTACCAAATCGATAATCATATCCAACGATCACTTTACTAACTTGCAAATGCTCCATCAAAACTGTCAGGATAAATTCTTCCGGTGACATTTTCAAGAATTCTATATCGGTTTGGACAAACAACACCGCGTCTAATTCCGTTTGACTCAGCAAGCGGATTTTTTCCGGAAGCGAAGTCAGAATCGGCAAGACAAAACCATCTGATTGATTTAAAACCTTACGCGGATGCGGATCAAAAGTGACCAGTAGCGATGTGACGCCCATCTTTTTTGCTTCAGTAATAGCGGTTTCAATAATTTTCCGATGCGCCAGATGAAATCCATCAAAAACGCCCAGCGCAATGACGCTTCCCTTGAATCGTTCCGGCAAATTTTCTAACCCGCGAAATACCTGAATCATGCGATGACCGCCTGCTTCGCCGATTCAAACAGACTATCCAATCCGTCGAATGAAATGGCATCGTCCGAACGATAATCGCCGACCTGAACTCTCTTTAAAAAAATCAGATGTCCGACCGTTCCCAACGCCAGAGCAAAATCTTCGCCGAGTTTCCGTATATAAGTTCCGCTAGAACAGGTCACGACGATCTGAATATGCGACGCATCGACGATTTCCGGCTTCAGATCATAGATCATGATCTTTTTCGGTTTCAGCGTAAATTCGACATCGCGTCTCGCTAATTTGTAAGCCCGCTGTCCATCGATTTTTTTCGCCGAGAATCGTGGCGGCGTTTGATCGATCTCACCCAGAAAAGAGAGGCGTATCTTTTCGAGAATTTCGGGTGTTAAAATAGGAACCTCGGAAGAATTAACGACCGAAGTCGTCGGATCGCCACTTTTCGTGGATTGCCCAAGTTTCAAAATACATTCGTACGTTTTCGGACACCGAAGCAGATCGATCATTCGTTTGGTCGCTTGACCCATAAGTACCAACAGAACTCCTTCGGCGAACGGATCGAGCGTGCCACCATGCCCGATTTTCCGAATTCCCGACAAACGCTTAACCTTCCGAACAACGTCATAAGATGAAATCCCTGCCGGTTTATACACATTCAAAATTCGGTCTGTCTGCTGGACGGTTGTCATAAGAATCTAATTTATTGGTGAAGTGATTGAATCAATTTTTCGATTTTCTCGGCATTTTCCTCTGTGTCGTCTTCATAGAAAGACAGTTGCGGCACGCGTCTCAACGAAATATGATTGCCGAGAATACCTCGCGCAAAGGAAGCGCGCGATCGGATTTTTTCCATTCCCGCTTTCCGCTGGTCTGCATTGTGATTCAAAATACTGATGTAAACTTTCGCCGACCGTAAATCGGGCGAGCAAACGACTTTTGTCACCGTCACAAGTCCGTATCCATCACACGGAATGTCTCGAATAAACGCCTCCGCAAGAATGCGCTTGATTTCGTCAGAAACACGCTGAATCCGATAACTGCTTGTCATAACATTTCAATCCTTCTACCCATCACCTGAACTTCAAAGCGGTTCTCGATGAATTGCTCCGCCTTTCGTAAAATATCGTGAACGACGGATGGGTCGTTGCTGATAGTAACAATTCCAATCTGACTGCGGCTCATCTCATCGCCCATTCTAAGTTCGGAAATTGCGACATTGAACCTGCTCCGAACTTGATTTTTAAGGCGACTCAAAATGGAGCGTTTATCCTTTAAAGAGCGTGTCGTAGGCAATAACAAATCCATCTGTAATAAACCGGTTGTCATTTTTTAGTGTAAAGAAATTGATCTTATTCAAGTTTCCTTTTCACGGATTTGATTTCGAAAAATTCGATCCGATCGCCGATTTTATAATCATCATAACCCTCAATCGAAATTCCGCACTCAAACCCTTCTGCTACTTCGCGGGCATCGTCTTTGAACCGCTTCAGCGACTCGACGAAACTTTCGTGCACGACTTTCGCATCACGTTTCAGCCGAGCACGCGCCGTTCGGGTCACCTTACCAGAAACGACATACGAGCCGGCAATCATGCCCTGTTTAGGAATCTTAAAAACTTCACGGACTTCTGCTTCGCCTAACATCTCTTCGATCTTGTCGGGACTTAACATCCCTTCAAGAGCGGCTTTGATGTCATCAATCAATTCGTAAATGATGCTGTAATAACGAATTTCGATATTTTCCTTCTTGGCTTGTTCTTTGACTTTTGGATTTGCAGAAACGTTAAATGCGACGATGACCGCTTCCGACGCTTTCGCTAACAGAACGTCGGACTCTGAAATTTCTCCAGCCGCCATGTGTTTAACACTGACGCTGACTTCCGTATTGCCAAGATCTTTCAATGCGTGGTTAATCGCCTCGGCAGAACCGTCCACATCGCACTTTAGAATAACATTCAACTGTTTAATTTTTCCTTCGGCAATCTTGGCAGAAATCGTATCCAACGACCATTCTTTGAGTTGGCGATTCATTTGTTCGCGCTGAATTTTCTGGCGTTCTATCGCGATTTTACGCGCCAAATGCTCATCCTGAACGACAGAAAACACATCCGCGAGTCCCGGCAATATATCAAAGCCGATAACCACGACTGGATCGGAAGGTTCCGCATGGGTTAGTTTTTGACCACGTTCGTCAAAAAGTGCTCTGACCTTTCCAAAAGCCGCACCGCACACGAATGGGTCTCCGATTTTCAGTGTTCCTTTCTGGATCAATATCGTTGCCGTTGGGCCGTGGCGTCTGTCCATTTTTGATTCAACGATCGTTCCCTGAGCGCTTGTTTCATAATTCGCTTTCAGGTCTAGCATCTCAGATTCGAGCAAAATTAAATCCAGGAGATGATCGATCCCTTTTCCGGTCTTTGCTGATATTTCTGCGTATTGAACTTTCCCCCCCCACGTTTCGACAAGCACATCATTGTCAGCTAGTTCACGTTTGACGCGTTCCGCATCGGCTTCTGGCTTGTCAATTTTGTTAATTGCCACAACGATCGGAACATTCGCGGCTTTCGCGTGGTGAATCGCCTCGATTGTCCGAGGCATCACACCGTCATCTGCGGCAACGATCAACACGACGATATCCGTAATCTGAGCGCCGCGGGCTCGCATCGCTGTAAAAGCTTCGTGTCCCGGCGTATCCAAAAATGTAATCTTCTTTTTATTCGGCAAGATAACCTGATAGGCACCAATGTGCTGTGTAATGCCGCCGAATTCACCGGCTACGACATTCGATCTTCGGATAAAATCCAGCAAAGAGGTCTTTCCATGATCGACATGTCCCATAATAGCGACGACAGGTGCACGAAATTTGGAGTTTTCCAAATCTTCTTCCGTTTGATCAATCTTGAGAAGTTCCTCACCAAACATTGCCACCTGCTCGACCCTGAAACCAAACTCATCGGCAATGATCGTGATCGTGGTAAAATCCAACCGCTGGTTAATGGTAACGAACATTCCCATTTGAATACATTTTTCGATCACATCGGCTGGGCTGACATCCATCAGCGAAGCCAGCGTTTCAACGGAAGCAAATTCGCTGACACGAATTCTATTTGTGATTTCTTCAATCTCTTCTTTATCGCTTCCGCCTTTTTTATATTTTTTATGAATGACTTTCCCGTCTATTTTAGCCATTGTACGACGAATGGAATCATCAACCTTCTTTTCGTCAATATCGGCTCCTTTTTTATTGTGCTTGCCTTTCTTTTGGCTAAAATCTGTCGTTTCCGGTTTCTTCTTCCCAAATTTTTGTGCGAGACGAGATTCGATATCCGAAATGGCGATCCTTCTCAGTTTGCGCTTTTCTTTATCTTTCTTTTTCTTTTCACCTTTGACCTCGATCTCACTCTTAGTGACTGGTTTTCCAATCGTTTTTTCCGATCCAATGGCTTCTTCGACTGATTGTTCTGCAATGATGTCCGTCTTGCGAATTTTTTCACGAACCTGCTCGATCAAAATCGGTTTGATATCGGCGCAAAGTTCAATCACGCATGCGATTGCACTCTGGAAAAGAAGCGCCGCGGATTTCACCACTTCCTCTTCCATTCTCCGACGCTCGAGTTCGGCGGCTTTTTGAGTATCTTCCTGAGCTTTCCGCTTCAGTTCCGCCTCTTTTCTGGCTCTTTCCTTGAGCGCGCGTTCGACAAGAGTCTTTTCCTTGGCGAATTGCTCCAGAATTTTGATATAAGTCAGTTCATCGACCGGAGAATTCACACTTTTGGAAGAACTGCCCTCTTTTGCAAGAAACGAAATGATATCAATATAGGATATATTGAGTTCCTTGGCTATCTCAAAAATTTTCTTTTGTCTTGTCTTCGGTTCGTGATCCATTCAACGCTTTCTATTCTTTTTCCAAATCTACGCCAGTATCTTCATCGGAAACTTGTGTCTTTGCCCTTTCCTCCTTCAGTGCAGTTTTTCCCTCTTCGTCCTCTTCCAAATATTCGTCGACTTCTTTTTCGTATTTTTCGAAATCTTCGGAACTCGCCGTCGCATCTTCAACGGCTCTGCGCGCGTTTTCCAATTCGGCTCTTCGATTTTCTACCGCTTCTGATACCAGTACAAGTACCTTTTCGACTGTCTTCTCGCCGAGACCTTTGATGTTGATCAATTCCTCTTTTGGCGTCGCAAGCAGTTCCTCGGCGGTGTCAATGCCAATACCATACAACAACTTCCAATTATGCTCAGTCAATCCTTCGATGTCTTCCAGATAAATCGTTTCCGATTCAGTCAGCTCATAATCTGAACGTTTAATAGCATCAATTGAATAACCCGTCACTTTCGACGCTAGCCGTATGTTCTGACCATTTTTCCCTATGGCGACGGAAATTTCTTCATCGGGGAAGATCGCCAGTGCGGTTTTCCTTTCCTCATCAATCTCAAGCATGAACGGTTTGGCGGGCGAAAGCGCGCGCGTGATGAGAATTTCCGGTTCACTGCTGTAATTGATTATGTCGATCTTTTCGTTATTTAATTCGCGGACGATCGCCTGAATACGGCTTCCTTTAATGCCGACACAGGCGCCGACGGCGTCGATGCGACGGTCGTTCGATTCAACGATGACCTTGCTTCGGTCGCCAGGATGACGCGCCACCCGTTTGATTTCGATCGTCTTGTCATAGATTTCCGGTACTTCGTTTTCAAAAAGTTTAATCAGAAATTCTTCCGATGCGCGGGAAACGATGATCTCCGGTCCGTTCAGCCCAACTGTCGCTTCTTTGACGATAGATTTGATGCTTTCGCCGCGGCGGTACTTTTCGCCCTGAATCTGTTCTTCGTGCGGCATCTTTATTTCGGCTTTGCCGATGTTGATAAAAATGGCGTCGCGTCTGATTTGATGCACATCGCCGATGATGATCTGCCCGATCTTCTTGGAAAATTCCTCGTAGATCTGGTTCTTTTCTACACTCTGAATTTGCTGATTTAAAATCTGTTTGGCGTGTGTAATCAATCGTCTGCCGAAACTCAGCGGATCGATAATCTCAACAAAATATTCGCCCGCTTCCATATCCGGCTCAGTTAATTTTGCCTGCTCGACGCTGATTTGATACAGGGGATCGGTCACCTCTTGGACGATCAGTTTCCGCTGGTAGATTTCGATCTCGCCTTTATCCATATTGACGATGACGTCGAAGTTTTCGACGCTATTGTACTTTTTTTCGATTAGCGCCAGAAATACCTTCTGAATAATGTCGCTTAAATCTGCACGATCAACATTTTTCTCACGTGCGATAGCCCCAAACGCTTCGATGATTTCCCGGTTAATCAACTTTTTGCTCCTCTTTGTTTCTCTACCATTTTAAAAGCACTTTTCCAAATTCGATGTTCGAATAGGCAAAGACCAAATTCCCTTCTACCGTCTCCAGTGTTACGCCCGTTTCGTCTGCCGAAACGATTTTTCCTTCAATGGAAGATTTCACGCCGTCGATTTCCACGCGGATTTTCATTGCTCTGCCAATATTTCGGAGAAAATC